>JBBRVT010000017.1:0-21495 GCA_038246615.1 Burkholderiales bacterium | reverse complement strand
TGTGTCGTCTGCGTGAAAACCCTGAACGCCGCGAGGCTTAATCAATCGTTTGATTCAATCGCCTAGACTGCCCGCCATGGTTCCGCCACCCGCCAAGCCTGCCGTTGCTGCCGCACCCGGTACACCGCCCGGCGCCGAGCTCGATCCCGCCCGCGCGCGGCTGCTGCGTGCCGGCCTGCGGCTGTTCGCGCACCAGGGCTTTGCTGCCACCACCACGCGTGAGGTGGCACAGGCCGCCGGCGTCAACGTCGCAGCCATCAGCTACTACTTCGGCGACAAGGCCGGGCTGTACCGGGCGGTGTTCTTCGAGCCGCTGGGCGAGATTGCCGACGACATCGCCGCCTTCGCCAGCCAGACCTTGACGCTGGAGCAGGCACTGCACGGCTTCTTCGCCAACTTCCTGGAGCCGTTGGCGCTGGGCGAGGACGGCCAGCTCTGCGTGAAGCTGCGCATGCGCGAGATGATCGAGCCCACCGGCCTGTGGCACCAGGAAGTCAACGAGGGCATCCGCCCGATGCACGAGGCCATGCTGGCCCTGCTGTGCCGCCATCTCGGCCTGCAGCAGCCCGACGACGAACTGCACCGCCTGGTGGTCTGCCTGGCCGCGCTCGGCGTGCACCTGCACCTGGGGCGCGACGTGACCGACGCGGTGGCGCCGCAGCTCAACCAGGCGCCCGACGCCGTCGCCCGCTGGGGCGATTGCCTGCTGCGCCAGGGCCTGGCGATGATCGACCATGAACAGCGCCGCCGGGCTGCCACGGCGCCGCGCGCCGGCTGAGCGATGGCCATCCTGTCTCACCCGACCTGGCCGCGCCGCTGGCGCACCGCCCCGTTCGCTGCGCTGCTGGCCCTGCTGGCAGGCACTGCGGCGGCCGCTGATACCGGTGCCACCCCGGGCACCGGCCTGAACGCCGCCCCCGCGCAGTGGCAGACCGGCTTGCCGTCCGGTGGCCAACCCGGCGGTCGGCTCGGCGACCCGGCCAGCTGGTGGCAGCAGTTCGACGACCCCGCCCTGCCGGTGCTGGTGGCAGCCGCGCAGGCGGCCAGCCCCGACCTGGCCAGCGCGGCTGCGCGCATCGCCCAGGCCGAGGCGACGCGTGCCGCAGCCGCCGGCCGCGCCGCCGGCCCGCAGGTCAATGGCCTGCTGTCGGCCAGCCGCGGCCGCCAGGCCGCTGACACGGCAGTGGCCAGCAGCGCCAGCGCCGGCTTGCAGGCCAGCTGGGAGCTCGACCTGTTCGGTGGCCTGCGTGCCGCCCGGCTGGCCAGCGAGGCCCGGCTGGGCGGGGCGCAGGCCGATTGGCACGCCGCGCGGGTGTCGCTGGCCGCCGAGGTGGCCGATCAACTGCTGGCGCTGCGCGCCTGTGAACAGCTGGCGCAGGCCGCCGACGACGAGCAGCGCTCACGCGTTGAATCGGCGCGGCTGGTGGGGCTGGCCCAGCGCGCCGGTTTCGAGAGCCCGGCCAATGCCGCGCTGGCCCAGGCCAGCGCCGCCCAGGCCGCGCTGGCGGCCAGCGCGCGCCGGGTGCAGTGCGGCCAGCTGCTGCAGGGCCTGCAGGCGCTGACCGGCCTGGCGCCGGATGTGCTGCGCAGCCAGCTGGCGCCGCGCAGCGCGCGCCTGCCGCAGCCGGCGCAGCTGGCGGTGCTGGTGCTGCCGGCGCAGGCCCTGGCGCAGCGGCCCGACGTGCAGGCCAGCGCGCTGGCGCTGGAAGCCGCCGCCGCCGACGTGGACGACCGCCGCGCCGCGCAGCGCCCGCGGGTGGCGCTCAGCGGCAACCTGGGCCTGGGCATGCTGCGCAGCGCCGGCGTGTCGGGCAACGGCAGCGTGTGGTCGCTGGGCCCGCTGGAGGTGACGCTGCCGGTCATCGACGGCGGCGCACGGCAGGCCGCCACCGCAGCCGCCCGGGTGGCCTACGACGCCGCACTCTCCGCTTACCAGGCGCGGCTGCGCACGGCGCTGCGCGAGGTGGAAGACGCCCTGCTGCGCCTGGGCGATGGCGCGCGCCGCCGTGCCGACGCCCAGGCCGCTGTGGCCGGCTTCAGCCAGGCCCTGGCCGCCACCGAACAACGCCAGCGCGCCGGGCTGGCCAGCCGCCTGGAGCTGGAGGACACGCGCCGCAGCCTGCTGCAGGCGCGCACCCAGCAGACCGACACCGAGCGCGAGCAGGTGGCCGCCTGGATCGCGCTGTACCGCGCCCTGGGTGGCGGCTGGCGCCCCACCGATCCACTGCCTGCCATCGCCAGCGCCACCTCGCCATGACCGCTACCCGTCTCGCCGCCTCCTTGCCCGCCCTGGCCACCGCCCTGGTCACCAGCCTGGCCATGGCCTTGGCCTTGCCGGCCCATGCCCAGCCTGCGGCCGCTTCCGCCCCGGCCAAGCCGGCGCTCAGCGTCAGCGTGGTCAGCCCGCGCATGGCCAGCGTGCCGGTGCTGCTGCAGGCCAACGGCAACATCGCCGCCTGGCAGGAGGCGCAGGTCGGCGCCGAGGCCGCCGGCCTGCGCCTGGCCACGGTGCAGGCCGACGTGGGCCAGCGCGTGCGGCGCGGCCAGGTGCTGGCCACGCTGGCCGACGACACCGTGCGCGCCGACCTGGCGCAGGTGCAGGCCGCGCTGGCCGAGGCCGAGGCCATGCTGGCCGAGGCCGCTGCCAATGCCGAGCGCGCCAGCAGCCTGCAGGACAGCGGCGCGCTCAGCGCCAGCCAGATCCAGCAGTACGCCACCGCTGCGCTCACCGCCAAGGCGCGGGTGGCCGCGCAGCGTGCAGCGGTGCAGGTTGCGCAGCTGCGGCTCAAGCAGACCCAGGTGCTGGCGCCCGACGACGGCACCATCAGCGCCCGCAGCGCCACCCTGGGCGCAGTGGTCGGCAGCGGGCAGGAGCTGTTCCGCCTGATCCGCGGCGGCCGGCTGGAGTGGCGTGCCGAGCTGCCGTCGGCCGACCTGGGCCGGCTGCGCGCCGGCCAGGCCGCGACGCTGACCACGCCCTCGGGCCGCAGCGTGCCCGGGCGGGTGCGCCAGGTGGCGCCCACGGTCGATGCGGCCACGCGCAATGGCCTGGTCTATGTCGACCTGCGGCCCGGCCCCGACAGCGACGCCCGCCCCGGCATGTTTGCCCGCGGCAGCTTCGCCTTCGCCGCCGCGCCCGCGCTCACGCTGCCTGCCAGCGCGGTGCTGCTGCGCGACGGCTTCAGCGTGGTGATGCGCCTGGGCGCCGACAACCGGGTGCAGCAGACCAAGGTGCAGGTGCTCGCGCGGGACGCCGACCGGGTGGCGCTGCAGGGCCTGGCCGCCGACGCGCGGGTGGTGGCGCGCGGCGCCGCCTTCCTGAGCGACGGCGACACCGTGCGCGTGGTGGCCGACCCGGCGCCAGCGGCCGGCGTGCCTGCCGCGTTGCCGGCCACGCCGCCGGCATCGGCCGCCAAGCGCTGACCGCCCGGGCCCCGCCGAACAAGGACAAGCCGCCATGAATGTCTCTGCCTGGTCGATTCGCAACCCGATCCCGGCCGTCATGCTGTTCGTGCTGCTGACGCTGGCCGGGCTGATGAGTTTTCGCGCCATGAAGGTGCAGAACTTCCCCGACCTGGACCTGCCCACGGTGACGGTCAGTGCCAGCCTGCCCGGCGCCGCGCCGGCCCAGCTGGAGACCGAGGTGGCGCGCAAGATCGAGAACGCGGTCGCGTCGGTCCAGGGCGTCAAGCACATCACCAGCAAGATCACCGACGGCAGCGTCACCACCACCGTCGAATTCCGGCTGGAGAAGCCCACCCAGGAGGCGGTGGACGACGTGCGCGATGCCGTCAACCGCATCCGCGGCGACCTGCCCGGCGACCTGAAAGACCCGCAGATCACCCGGCTGAACCTGGCTGGCGCGCCGATCCTCACCTACACCGTGGCCTCGCCGCGCCTGGACGACGAGCAGCTGAGCTGGTTCGTCGACAACGACATCGCCAAGGCCTTGCTCAGCGTCAACGGCGTCGGCTCGGTGGCGCGGGTGGGTGGCGTCACCCGCGAGGTGCAGGTGGCGCTGGACCCGGCGCGCCTGCTGGCGCTGGGCGTCACCGCCGCCGATGTGTCGCGCCAGCTGCGCCAGGTGCAGCAGGACGGCTCCGGCGGCCGCAGCGACCTGGGCCGCGCCGAGCAGGCGGTGCGCACCATCGCCACGGTGCAGTCGGCCGAGCAGCTGGGCCGGCTGGAGATTCCCCTGGGCGCCGCCGGGGGCCGCAGCGTGCGGCTGGACCAGGTGGCCACTGTCAGCGACACCGTGGCCGAGCGGCGCAGCGCCGCGCTGCTGGACGGCGCGCCGGTGGTGGGCTTCGAGATCACCCGCAGCCGCGGCGCCAGCGAGCTGGAGGTGGACGCCGCCGTCACCCGCGTGCTCGGCACCCTGCGCGCCGCCCACCCCGACCTGCGCTTCGAGCAGGCCTTCAACCTGGTCGACCCGGTGGCCGACAACTACCAGGGCTCGCTGGTGCTGCTGTACGAGGGCGCCTTCCTCGCGGTGCTGGTGGTGTGGTTCTTCCTGCGGGACTGGCGCGCCACCTTCGTGGCAGCGGTGGCGTTGCCGCTGTCGGTCGTCCCGGCCTTCATCGGCATGTGGTGGCTGGGCTTCTCGGTCAACGTGGTCACGCTGCTGAGCCTGTCGCTGGTGGTCGGCATCCTGGTCGACGACGCCATCGTCGAGATCGAGAACATCGTGCGCCACCTGCGCATGGGCAAGAGCCCGTACCAGGCGGCGATGGAGGCGGCCGACGAGATCGGCCTGGCGGTGATCGCCACCACCTTCACGCTGATCGCGGTGTTCCTGCCCACCGCCTTCATGAGCGGCGTGCCGGGCATGTTCTTCAAGCAGTTCGGCTGGACGGCGGCGCTGGCGGTGTTCGCGTCGCTGATCGTGGCGCGGGTGCTCACGCCGATGATGGCGGCCTACCTGCTCAAGCCCATCCCCGAAGACAAGCGCGTGGTGCCCGACGGCCGCATCATGCGCGGCTACCTGGCCAGCGTGACCTGGTGCCTGAGGCACCGGCTGCTCACCGCGCTGGCGGCCGGCGCGTTCTTCGTCGGCTCGATCGCGCTGGTGCCGCTGCTGCCCACCGGCTTCATCCCGGCCGACGACTTCGGCCAGACCCAGGTCAGCCTGGAGCTGCCGCCCGGCAGCACCTTCAGCGACACCTTCGCGGCGGCCGAGCGGGCGCGTGCGCTGGTCAGCACCAACCCGCATGTCAAGCGCATCTACACCGCCATCGGCGGCGGCATGTCGGGGGCCGACCCGTTTGCCGGCGGCGGCGGGTCGTCCGAGGTGCGCAAGGCCACGCTGACCATCAACCTGACGGCGCGGGCCGACCGCCCGGGCCTGCGCAAGCAGGCGATCGAGGCCGAGCTGCGCCTGGCCATGCAGCAGCTGCCCGGCGCGCGGGTGAAGGTCGGCCTGGGCGGGTCGGGCGAGGCCTATGTGCTGGTGCTGTCGGGCGACGACGGCGCGGCGCTGGCCGAGGCGGCCCGCGCGGTCGAGCGCGACCTGCGCAGCATCCCCGGCCTGGGCAACATCGCCAGCAGCGCCAGCCTGGTGCGGCCCGAGCTGGTGCTGCGGCCCGACGCCGCGCGCGCGGCCGACGCCGGCGTCACCACGGCCGCGATGGCCGACACCCTGCGCATTGCCACCAGCGGCGACTTCGACAGCAGCCTGCCCAAGCTGAACCTGGCGCAGCGCCAGGTGCCGATCGTGGTGAAGCTGCGCGACGACGCGCGCCAGGACCTGGCCCTGCTCGGCCAGCTCACCGTGCCAGGCAAGGCCGGCCCGGTGATGCTGTCCAACCTGGGCACGCTGGGGCTGGAGAGCGGGCCCGCGCAGATCGACCGTTATGACCGCCAGCGCAACATCAACTTCGACATCGAACTGAACGGCCAGCCGCTGGGCGACGTGGCTGCGGCGGTGCAGAAGCTGCCCAGCCTGCAGCAGCTGCCCGCCGGCGTGCGCCAGACCACCGTCGGCGACGCCGAGGTGATGGGCGAACTGTTCGCCAGCTTCGGCCTGGCCATGCTCACCGGCGTGCTGTGCATCTACATCGTGCTGGTGCTGCTGTTCAAGGGCTTCATGCAGCCGGTCACCATCCTGGCGGCGCTGCCGCTGAGCCTGGGCGGCGCCTTCGTGGCGCTGCTGCTCACCGAGAGCGCCTTCAGCATGCCCTCGCTGATCGGCCTGATCATGCTGATGGGCATCGCCACCAAGAATTCCATCCTGCTGGTCGACTACGCCATCATCGCCCGGCACCAGGGCATGGACCGTTGGGATGCGCTGATCGATGCCTGCCACAAGCGCGCGCAGCCGATCGTGATGACCACCATCGCCATGGGCGCGGGCATGATGCCGATCGCACTGGGCTGGGGCGCCGACCCCAGCTTCCGCCAGCCGATGGCGGTGGCGGTGATCGGCGGGCTGATCACCAGCACGGTGCTCAGCCTGCTGGTCATCCCGGTGGTGTTCACCTATGTCGACGACCTGGTGCAGCTCGGCGGGCGACTGTGGCGCTGGCGCCAGCCGGCGCCAGCGGCGCCTGCGGTAGCCGCAGTGCTGCAATCAGCGCAGGCCGCGCCACCCGCAGGCTGACCGCAGCGGTCCGCCCACGCCGCTGGCGGCACGCCGTCACCGGCCTTGTGCCACCATCTGCCCCAACCCCCGACCGGCGCGTGCCCGCACTGCCGGTACTGACCATCCTCTCCAGGCCACAGCCCATGCGTTCTTCTCACCTGTTGCAGCCGCCGCGCGCGGCCACCTGGCCCCTGGTGGTCCTGGTCTCGCTGGTGACGCTGGTGACGCTGGCCGCCTGCAGCCCCGGCGCCGATGCGCCCAGGAAGCCGCCCGGCGGCGGCATGCCGCCGGCCACCGTCGGTGTGGTGACGGTGCAGCCGGCTGCGGTGCCGATGGTCACCGAACTGCCCGGCCGGCTGGAGGCCCGGCGCGTGGCCCAGGTGCGCGCCCGCGTGCCCGGCATCGTGGCCAAGCGCCTGTTCACCGAGGGCAGCGAGGTCAAGGCCGGCCAGCCGCTCTTCCAGCTGGATGACGCGGTCTACCGTGCCGCCGTGGCCAGTGCCGACGCGGTGGTGGCGCGTGCCGATGCCGCCGTGGCCCAGGCCCAGGCCCAGCTGCAGCGCAACCAGCCGCTGGCCGAGGCCAAGGCCATCAGCGCGCAGGAATGGCTGCAGATCCAGACCACGCTGAAGACGGCCCAGGCCGACGCCGCCACCGCACGCGCCGCGCTGCAGACCGCACGCATCAACCTCGACTACGCCACCATCAGGGCGCCGATCGCCGGGCGCATCGGCCGTGCGCTGGTCACCGAGGGCGCGCTGGTGGGCCAGGGCGACGCCACCCAGGTGGCCCTGGTGCAGCAGACCGGCACGCTGTATGTCAACTTCACCCAGTCGGCCACCGAAGTGCTGCGCCTGCGCAAGGCGCTGGAATCAGGCCGGCTGCAGCGCGCGGCCGGCAGCAGCGCGGCCGAGGTGCGGGTGGTGCTGGACGACGGCAGCGTCTACCCGCTGCCCGGCAAGCTGCTGTTCACCGACGCGGCGGTGGACGCCGCCACCGGCCAGCTGAGCCTGCGCGCCGAATTGCCCAACCCGCAGGGCCTGCTGCTGCCGGGCCTGTTCGTCAAGGTGCGGCTGGTGCAGGCCACCAACGCCCAGGCCATCAAGCTGCCGCAGCAGGCCGTCACCCGCGGTGCGGGTGGCGACACCGTGCTGGTGGTCGAGGCCGACAACAAACCTGTGCTGCGCCCGGTCACCGTGGCTGGCAGCCAGGGCAGCGACTGGGTGGTCACCAGCGGCCTGGCCGCCGGTGAGCGCGTCATCGTCGACGGCGTGCAGAAGATGTCGCCCGGCGCGCCGGTCAACCCGGTGCCCTGGTCGCCGCCGGGCAAGCCGGGGGCGGCGCCTGGGGGCGCGGGTGCGCCGACCCCTGCTGCTGCGGGCGCCTCGGCGCCTGCGCCGGCCGCCTCCATGGCCGCCAGCCGCTGACCGGGAGCACTGCACATGCTCTCGGCTTTCTTCATCGACCGGCCGATCTTCGCCTGGGTGATCGCGCTGTTCATCGCGGTGCTGGGCGGGGCGGCCATCACCAAGCTGCCGGTGTCGCAGTACCCCACGGTGGCGCCGCCGGCCATCGTCATCAACGCCGCCTACCCCGGCGCGTCGGCCAAGGTTCTGGAAGCCAGCGTGCTGTCGGTCATCGAGCAGGAGCTGAACGGCGCGCCGGGCATGATCTACATGGAGTCGGTGGCCCAGGCCAACGGTGGCGGCGCGATCACCGCGACCTTCGAGCCCGGCACCGACGTGGCCCTGGCGCAGATCGAGGTGCAGAACCGCCTGTCGCGCGCCCTGCCGCGCCTGCCGGCGGTGGTGGTGCAGCAGGGCGTGCGCATCGACAAGGCACGCTCCAACTTTCTCTTGTTCGTCTCGCTGACCAGCAGCAACCCGGCCGACGACCCGGTGAGCCTTGGCGACTATGCCGCCCGCTTCATCCAGCCCGAGCTGCAGCGCATTGCCGGTGTGGGCCAGGTGCAGCTGTTCGGCACCGAGCGCGCCATGCGCATCTGGCTGGACCCGGCCAAGCTGGTGGCCTTCGGCCTGCAACCGGCCGATGTCAACAACGCGGTGCGGGCGCAGAACGCGCAGGTCTCGGCCGGCACCCTCGGTGAGCAGCCCGGCGTGCCCGGCCAGCAGATGAGCGCCACCGTGGTGGTCAGCGGGCAGCTGGCCAATGCCGAGCAGTTCGGCGCCATCGTGCTGAAGGCCAACACCGACGGCAGCAGCGTGCGCCTGCGCGACGTGGCCCGCATCGAGCTGGGCGCCCAGGGCTACGGCAGCTTCTCGCGCCTCAACGGCCAGCCCAGCGCCGGCCTCGGCGTGCAGCTGTCGCCCACCGGCAATGCGCTGGCCACGGCCGACGCGGTGAAGGAGCGCATGGCCGAGCTGAAGGTATTTTTCCCGCAGGGCATGGACTACAAGGTGCCCTACGACAGCAGCAAGTTCGTGCGCATCTCGATCCAGCAGGTGGTGGTGACCCTGGCCGAAGCAGTGGCGCTGGTGTTCGTGGTGATGCTGGTCTTCCTGCAGAACCTGCGCTACACGCTGATCCCCACCATCGTCGTGCCGGTGGCGCTGCTGGGCACCTTCGGCATGCTCCTGGCCATGGGCTACAGCATCAACGTGCTCACGCTGTTCGGCATGGTGCTGGCCATCGGCATCCTGGTCGACGACGCCATCGTGGTGGTCGAGAACGTCGAGCGCCTGATGGCCGAGGAGGGCCTGAGCCCGCGCGACGCCACCCGCAAGGCGATGGGCCAGATCACCGGCGCGGTGATCGGCATCACCGTGGTGCTGGTCAGCGTGTTCGTGCCCATGGCCTTCTTCGGCGGCGCGGTGGGCAGCATCTACCGGCAGTTCTCGCTGTCGATGGTGTCGGCCATCCTGTTTTCCGCCTTCCTGGCGCTGACGCTGACGCCTGCGCTGTGTGCCACCTTTCTCAAGCCGGTGACCGACCACCATGAGCGGCGCGGCTTCTACGGCTGGTTCAACCGCAGCTTCAAGCGCACCGCAAAGGGCTATGAAACCCAGGTGGCGCGCATGTTGCCGCGCGCCGGGCGCTGGATGCTGGCCTTCGGCCTGATCGTGGTGGTGGTCGGCTGGACCTATGCGCGCCTGCCCTCGTCGTTTCTGCCCAATGAAGACCAGGGCTACCTGATCGTCAACGTGCAGCTGCCGCCCGGCGCCACGGTCGAGCGCACCACGGCCGTGATGCAGCAGGTCGAGGACTTCTTCAGCAAGCAGCCCGAGGTCGACCAGGTGGTGGCGGTGATCGGCTTCAGTTTCAGCGGCCAGGGCCAGAACTCCGGCCTGGTGTTCGTGCCTTTGAAGGACTGGAGCGAGCGCCAGGGCCCCGAGCGCAGCGCACAGGCGCTGGCCGGCCGGGCCTTCGGCGCCTTCATGGGCATCCGCGATGCGTTCGTCCTCCCGCTGAGCCCGCCGCCCATTCCCGAGCTGGGCACGGCCACCGGCTTCAACTTCCGCCTGCAAGACCGCGGCGGCAACGGCCACGAGGCCTTGCTGGCTGCGCGCAACCAGCTGCTGGGCATGGCCCGGCAGAGCAAGGTGCTGCAAGGCGTGCGGCCCGACGGGCTGGAAGATGCGCCGCAGCTGCAGCTCGACATCGACCGCGAGCGGGCCTATGCCCAGGGCGTGGGCTTCGATGCGGTCAACGCGGCGCTGAGCACCGCGCTGGGCTCGTCCTACATCAACGACTTCAACAGCCGCGGCCGGCTGCAGCGCGTCATCGTGCAGGCCGACGCCCCGGCGCGCATGGTGCCCGAAGACCTGCTGCGCCTGCAGGTCGGCAACAACCGCGGCCAGCTGGTGCCGCTGTCGGCGTTTGCCAGCACCCGCTGGGTCAACGGCCCGATGCAGACCACCCGCTACAACGGTTATCCGGCGATGCGCCTGGCGGGCGACGCCGCGCCTGGCCGCAGCACCGGCGAGGCGATGGACGAGATGGAGCGCCTGGCGGGGCAGCTGCCACCCGGCTTCGGCTTCGAATGGACCGGCCAGTCACGCGAGGAGAAGCTCAGCGGCGCGCAGGCCGGCATCCTGCTGGCCTTCTCGATGCTGGCGGTGTTCCTTTGTCTGGCCGCGCTGTACGAGAGCTGGGCCATCCCGGTGGCGGTGATGCTGGTGGTGCCGCTGGGCGTGCTGGGCGCGCTCACCGGCGTGTGGCTGCGCGACATGCCCAACGACGTGTACTTCAAGGTCGGGTTGATCACCGTGATCGGCCTGTCGGCGAAGAACGCGATCCTGATCATCGAATTCGCCAAGGACCTGCAGGCCGAGGGCAAGGGCCTGATCGAGGCCACGCTGACCGCCTGCCACCTGCGCTTCCGGCCGATCGTGATGACCTCGCTGGCCTTCATCCTGGGCGTGCTGCCGCTGGCCCTGGCCACTGGCGCCGGCGCCAACAGCCAGCGCGCGATCGGCACCGGCGTGATGGGCGGCATGATCACTGCCACCGTGCTGGCGGTGTTCCTGGTGCCGGTGTTCTACGTGGTGGTGCGCCGGCTGTTCCCGGCCTCGGGGGGTCCGCCGCATGCCACCGGGAGCTCGCCGCCGCTGCCGGTGCCGGTGCCGCCTGTGCCGTCGCGCATCCCGCCGGGCGCGCCTGCCACACCTGCCACCCTCGCCACCCCCGGAGACCCGGCATGAGCCGCGACCTGGTGTCCCGACTGTCCACGCGCCGCAGCGCGCAGGCCGCCACGCTGGTGCTTGCAGCGGTCCTGGCCGGCTGCGCCAGCGCGCCAGACTGGAAACCTGCCCCGCCCGACCAGGCACTGGCCCAGGCCGACCTGCCGGTGCAGCTGCCGGTGCCTGGCGGCAGCGCCGACGCAGCGCCGGCCCTGCCCTGGAGCCAGGTGGTCACATCACCACGGCTGCGCGGCTGGATCACGCTGGCGCTGGCGCACAACCGTGACCTGCGCGTGGCTGCCGCCAACGTGCAGCGCGCCCGCGCCCAGTTCAGCGCCACCGACGCCAGCCGCCTGCCCACGCTGGGCGCCGGGCTGAACGCCAGCCGCGCGCCCGACAGCAGGGGCGAGCAGGCCAGCACGCTGAGCGCCGGCGTGCAGCTGGCCAGCTGGGAGATCGACCTGTTCGGCCGCCTGGCCAACCTGAGCGAGGCGGCGCAGGCGCAGTTCCAGGCCACCGCCCAGGCCCGGCGCGCCACCGAGCTGACGGTGGTGGCGGCGGTGCTGCAGGCCGGCCTGGCGCTGCAGGCCGACGACGAACTGCTGGCCCTGGCACGCCAGACCCTGGCCAGCCGCAAGCAGACGCTGCAGCTGGTGCAGCTGCGTGAAGCGGCCGGCGCCGCCAGCCAGCTGGAGCTGCAGGCCCAACTGGCGCTGGTGGCCCAGGCGATGGCCGCCCAGGCCCAGCTGGAGCGGCAGCGGGCGCAGGACGCCAATGCGCTGGCGCTGCTGCTGGGCCGCGCGCTGCCGGCGGACGGCATGAACGACGGCATGAACGACGGCATGAACGATGGCGCGACCGGTGGCCCGCGGCTGGCCGACGAGGCCTGGCTGACCGAGGTGCCCGCCGGCCTGCCGTCGGCGGTGCTGCTGCGCCGGCCCGACGTGATGCAGGCCGAATCCGCGCTGCGTGCGGCCGACGCCAACATCGGCGCGGCGCGTGCGGCCTTTCTGCCCAGCATCACCCTCACCGGCCAGGCCGGGCAGGTGTCGCCGCAGCTGTCGGGCTTGTTCGAAGGCGGCAATTTCGGCTACGCGCTGGCGGCCAACCTGGCGCTCGCGGTGTTCGACGGCGGGCGCCGCCAGGCGAACCTGGAGGGTGCCCAGGCCGCGCGGGTTGCGGCGCAGGCGCAGTATGAGCGCGCCATCCAGGCCGCCTTCCGCGAGACGGCCGATGCACTGGCCGGCGGTGCCACCTGGCGTGCGCAGCGCCAGGCGCTGGAGCTGCAGCGCGCCGCCGCCCGCGAGACCGCGCGCCTGACCGCGCTGCGCGCCGAGCAGGGCGCGGCCAGCACGCTGGAACTGCTCGACGCGCAGCGCAGCCTGTTCGCCGCCGAGCAGGCGGTGTTGCAGGCGCGCCAGGGCGAGCTGAACAACCGCGTGGCGTTGTTCAAGGCGCTCGGCGCCTGACGCACCTGCCAGCGCCCGCAGCATGCCGCGCGGCTGGTGCCTGCGCTTCCGCGGTCGGCCGGCCCTGGCTGCAGGGCGCTGCCGTCGGCCGCCCGCACGAACTGCAGCGCATGGCAGCGGCTGAAGCCGCCCGGTGCGTCAGCGCGTTGTCCACCGCATGGCCCTGGCGGCCCGAATGGCCAACAGTCCGTCGGCGATCCGGCGCCGTCTTGCAGCACCCGAACCCGCACCCGAACCCGCACCCGCACCAGCACCAGCACCAGCACCAGCACCAGCACCAGCACCAGCACCAGCACCAGCACCAGCACCAGCACCCGCATCGCCCGGTTGTGCGGGCGGCTGCAGTCGGCATGCTGCGTGGTTGAATCCGCATTGAATCTGCGTTGACCCCGCCGTTCATGCGGCCTTCATCAATCCTCAAGCGCCTGCCCGCATCCTGTCCGCCTTCATGTCTGCTGAATCGCTGCCCACCGTGGCGCCGCCTGCCGCTGCCTTCCGCGCCCCCGCCCTGGCCACCGCAGCCCGATCACCACCGCTGCGCCAATGGGCGCTCGCCACGCTGGCTGCGGCGCTGGCCTTCCTGGCCTGGGAGGTGGCGGGGGGTGACCGCTGGCTGGCCGACCTGGCCGGCAACGCCGCCGGCTTCCCGCTGCGCACCCACTGGTTGCTCGACCAGGTGCTGCACAGCATCGGCCGCCTGCTGGCCTGGGCGCTGGCGCTGGCACTGTGCCTGGGCGTGTGGTGGCCGCGGGGGCCGCTGCGCTGGCTGGCGCTGCCGCGCCGGCTGCAGCTGGCCGGTGGCGTGCTTCTCTCGGTGGCGCTGGTGTCGCTGCTGAAGTCGGTCAACCCGGCGGCCTGCCCCTGGAACCTGACGGCCTACGGCGGCCTGGCCGAGCCGGTGTCGCACTGGCTGTGGTGGGTGACGCCGGCGGGCGGGCGCGGCGCCTGCTTTCCGGCCGGCCATGCCAGCGCCGGCTTCGCCTTCATCGGCGGCTACTTCGTCTTCCGGCCGGTGGCGCCTGCCCTGGCGCGGCGCTGGTTGCTGGCGGCGGTGGTGGCCGGGCTGCTGCTGGGCATTTCGCAGCAGTGGCGTGGTGCGCACTTCATGAGCCACACGCTGTGGAGCGGGTGGCTGTGCTGGTGCGTCGCCTGGGCGCTGGACAGCGCCTGCCGGCGCTTCGACCAGGCGCCCCGCACTGCGGCGGTTGCGGCATGACGGCGCGGGTTTCGGCCAGCGGGCGCGGCCCGCTGCGCCTGGTGCTGGCCACCAGCGCGGCCATGGCCACGCTGGGCAACTGGCCGCTGTGGCAGGCGCTGGCCGAGCTGGGCCTGCTGCAGGGCGCGCATGCGCTGAAGGGCTGGGGCCTGGCGGTGGCGCTGGCGCTGGCGCTGTTCGGTGCGCTGGTGGCGCTGCAAAGCCTGCTGGCCTGGCGCTGGACGCTCAAGCCGGTGGCCATCTTCCTGCTGCTGGCGGCCGCTGCCGGCGCGCACTTCATGCTGGCCTACCGTGTCGTGATCGACCAGAGCATGCTGGTGAACGTGCTGCAGACCAACCCGCGCGAGGCCGGCGACCTGCTGAGCTGGCGCATGGCCGCCATGCTGCTGCTGGGCGGTCTGCTGCCGGCCTGGCTGGTGTGGCGCACGCCGGTAAAGCTGGCGCGCTGGCCGCGCCAGCTGGGGCGCAACCTGGGCGTGGCGCTGGTCGGCCTGGCGCTGGTGGTGGCAGCGGTGGTGGCCAGCTTTCAGCCGCTGTCGTCGACGATGCGCAACCACAAGCAGCTGCGCTACCTGCTCAACCCGCTGAACAGCCTGTACGGCCTGGGCATGGTGGCCAGCGAACCGCTGCGCCGCAACCCGCGTGTGCTGCTGCCGCTGGGCACCGACGCCCGCCTGGGCCCCAGCCACGCCGCCGGCGCCAAGCCGCCGCTGTTGCTGCTGGTGCTGGGCGAAACCGCGCGCACGGCCAACTTCGGCATCAACGGCTATGGCCGGCCGACCACGCCCGAGCTGGAGAAGCTGCCGGTGATCAGCTGGCGCAACGCCTGGAGCTGCGGCACCAACACCGCCGCGTCGGTGCCGTGCATGTTCTCGCACCTGGGGCGCGATGGCTTCAGCGGCCGCCAGGCCAACCACGAGAACCTGCTGGACGTGGCCCGGCGCGCCGGCCTGGCCGTGCTGTGGCTGGACAACCAGGCCGGCTGCAAGGGCGTGTGCGAGCGCATGCCGAATGTGGAGACCACGGCGCTCAAGCACCCCACGCTGTGTGCCGACGGCGAGTGCTGGGACCCGATCATGCTGGAAGGCCTGGACGCGCGCATCGCCGCGCTGCCCGCCGAACAGCGCGAGCGCGGCGTGCTGCTGGTGATGCACCAGATGGGCAGCCACGGCCCGGCCTACTACAAGCGCGTGCCGCCGGCCTTCAAGCGTTTCATGCCCGAATGCGCCACCAACGCGCTGCAGGACTGCAGCCGCGAGCAGCTGCTGAACGCCTACGACAACACCATCGCCTACACCGACCACTTCCTGGCCCTGGCCATCGGCTGGCTGCAGCAGCGCCAGGCCAGCAACGACACGGCGATGGTCTATGTCAGCGACCACGGCGAGAGCCTGGGCGAGAACAACCTCTACCTGCACGGCCTGCCGTATGCGATCGCCCCGGACGTGCAGAAGCGCGTGCCCTGGATCACCTGGCTGAGCCCCGGTTTTGCGCAGCGCCAGCGGCTGGACGCGGCTTGCCTGAAGGGCAGGGTGGATGTGGAGATCAGCCACGACCACTACTTCCATTCGGTGCTGGGCCTGCTGGACGTGCAGACCAGCGTGTACCAGCGCCCGCTGGACGCCTACGCGGCTTGCCGCGGCGGCTGACGAACGCCTGGCGCCCCAACCGTGGGGGCGGCGCGGTGCCGGGCCAGTGCTGCCCTGCCTGGACTACTGGAACGCCACCTCGGCAAAGCTGCGCAGCTTGCGGCTGTGCAGCTGATCGAGCCGCTGGCGGCGCAGCAGCTCGATGGCGCGCATGCCGATGCGCAGGTGCTGGTCGACCCGCGCGCGGTAGAAGGCGTTGGCCATGCCGGGCAGCTTGATCTCGCCGTGCAGCGGCTTGTCGCTGACGCACAGCAGGGTGCCGTAGGGCACGCGGAAGCGGAAGCCATTGGCGGCGATGGTGGCACTCTCCATGTCGAGTGCCACCGCGCGGCTCTGGCTGAAGCGCCGCTCCGGCCCGCGCTGGGGCAGCAGCTCCCAGTTGCGGTTGTCGGTGCTCGCCACGGTGCCGGTGCGCATGATCTTCTTCAGCTCGAAGCCGTCGAGCTGGGTCACATCGGCCACCGCCCGCTCCAACGCCAGCTGCACCTCGGCCAGTGCGGGGATGGGCACCCACAGCGGCAGCTCTTCGTCCAGCACATGGTCTTCGCGCACATAGGCATGGGCCAGCACGTAGTCGCCCAGTTGCTGGGTGTTGCGCAGGCCGGCGCAGTGGCCCAGCATCAGCCAGGCATGCGGGCGCAGCACGGCGATGTGGTCGGAGATGTTCTTGGCATTGCTGGGGCCCACGCCGATGTTGCACATGGTGATGCCCGAGCCGTCGGCACGCACCAGGTGGTAGGCCGGCATCTGCGGCAGGCGTGGCGGCGCGGCGCCGTAAGCATCTTCCGGATCGGCGGCGGTGCCGGCGCGGCGGGTGACGACGTTGCCGGGTTCGACGAAGGCGATGTAGTCGTCGCTCTCGGCTGCATGCTTGGGCCAGTTGCCCAGCAGCCCGCCCTGGCCCAGCGGCTTGGCCATCATCTCGTGGCCCAGGCGCACGAACTCGTCGATGTAGAACTGGTAGTTGGTGAAGAGCACGAAGTTCTGGAAGTGCTCTGGCGAGGTGCCGGTGTAATGGCGCAGGCGTTGCAGTGAATAGTCGACCCGCGGCGCGGTGAACAGCGCCAGCGGCTGCGCCTCACGCGGGCCGGGCTCGTGGGTGCCGTTGGCGATGCCGTCGTCCATCGCAGCCAGGTCGGGCAGGTCGAACACGTCGCGCATCAGCTGGCGGCGCTCGGCGCTCATCGTGCCTTCCACATGGTCGTGCTGGGCAAAGCTGAAGTGGATGGGGATGGGCTGCCTGCTCATGCCCACTTCGATGGGCCCGCCATGGTTGCGCAGCAGCAGCGCGAACTGCTCGCGGTAGTAGTTGGCAAACAGGTCGGGCCGGGTGAGGGTGGTCTCGTACACGCCCGGGCCGGCGACGAAACCGTAGCTCAGCCGGCTGTCGGCACGGGCCACCGTGGCGGTGCGCACCCGCACGAAGGGGTAGCAGGCGCGGATGCGGCCGGGTGCGTTGGTGCCGGCCACGAAGTCGTGCAGGCTGCGCCGCAGGTGCTCGATGCCGGCGGTGTAGATGGTGGCGGCGTGCGCCAGCGCGGCGTCAGCGTCGGTGAAGCTCTGGGTGACGATGAGGGTGTGGGTGGTCATCGCTGATTGTCGCCGGGGCGTGTGACGGGTGTCGGTCCTGGCGTCAGCGCGGCTTTGCCCTTGGCGGTATCGGTCAGGCGCGGCGGCATCTCCAGCGGCACCAGGCGCACGCACGGCTTGCCGGCCTTGGCCGGGCCTCCGGCCCTCCATTCTTGATTTACGCAGAATACGCCCGCCCGGCCCGACGCCCGGAATGCCATGGAGTCAGCCAGTCACCCGCCGTCCTCGTCCTCGCGCCGAACTGTGAATGTCGGCTGTTCAACGACGGCAACGACAGCAACGAGCCCGGTACGGACCGTCAATGCAACGCCGACAGAAACTGCTTCAGCTCCGCCGTCTGCGGATCGGCAAAAAGCTGCGCCGGCGGCCCCATCTCGTGGATGCGGCCGGCGTGCATGAACACCACCCGGTCGGCCACCTTGCGAGCGAAGTTCATCTCGTGCGTCACCATCAGCAGCGTCATGCCCTCTTCGGCCAGGGTCTCCACCACGCGCAGCACCTCGCCCACCAGCTCGGGGTCGAGCGCGCTGGTGATCTCGTCGCACAG
The DNA here is from genome assembly GCA_038246615.1 of Burkholderiales bacterium. Classification (GTDB taxonomy): domain Bacteria; phylum Pseudomonadota; class Gammaproteobacteria; order Burkholderiales; family Burkholderiaceae_C; genus Pseudaquabacterium. Next base: position 3,804 of record JBBRVT010000017.1, on the reverse strand, counting down.
CATCACGCTGGGCTGCATGGCCAGCGCGCGGGCGATGGCCACACGCTGCTGCTGCCCGCCGGACAGCTGGTCGGGCCAGGCGTCGAACTTCTCGGCCAGCCCCACCCGCGCCAGCAGCTTCCTGGCCAGCTCGACCGCAGCGGCGCTGTCGGTCTGCTTCACCAGGGTGGGTGCCAGCATCACGTTGCGGCCCACGCTCAGGTGCGGAAACAGGTTGAAGTTCTGGAAGATCATGCCCACGTGCTGGCGCAGCGCGCGCATGGCCTTGGCGTCGCCATGCTTCAGCGGCAGGCCGTCCACCAGCAGGCTGCCCTGCTGGAACACCTCCAGCCCGTTGATGCAGCGCAGCAGCGTGCTCTTGCCCGAGCCGCTCTTGCCGATGATGGCGATGACCTCGCCGCGCTGCACCTGCATGTCGATGCCCTTGAGCACCTCGTTGGCGCCGAAGCTCTTGCGCAGCGCGCTGATGCGCACGATAGGGTCGTCGGTGGGCAGATCAGCGGCCATGCTTGAAGCTCCTCTCCAGCTTGCGGCTGGCGGCCGACACCGGCCAGCACAGTGCAAAGTACAACAGCGCCACGCAGGCGTAGACGGTGAACGGTTTGAAGGTGGCGTTGGTGATCATGGTGCCGGCCTTGGTCAGCTCGATGAAGCCGATCACCGAAGCCAGTGCCGTGCCCTTGATCACCTGCACCAGAAAGCCCACCGTGGGCGGCACGGCGATGCGCAGCGCCTGCGGGCCGACCACGTGGCGCATCTTCTCGCCGAAGCTCAGCGCCAGGCTGTCGGCGGCCTCCCACTGGCCCTTGGGGATGGCGTTGACGCAGCCGCGCCAGATCTCGGTGAGGAAGGCGCTGGTGTAGAGCGTCAGCGCCAGGCTGGCCGCCACCCAGGCCGACACGTTCAGCCCGATCAGCGCCAGGCCGAAGTAGGCCAGGAACAGCTGCATCAGCAGCGGCGTGCCCTGGAACAGCTGCACATAGGCTGCCACGCCAAGCTGCGCGCCGGGCAGCTTGGCCAGCCGCGCCAGCAACAGCGCCAGCCCCACCATGCCGCCGCCGACGAAGGCGACGATGGACAGGCCCACCGTCCAGCGCGCGGCCAGCAGCAGGTTGCGAAAGATGTCCCACATGGAAAAGTCGACCATGCTGTGCGCCCTTCGTTTGAAAGTCAGCGGCCGGCGGCGGGCAGGCGGCCGAAGATGAAGCGCGGCCCCAGCCAGTTGAGCAACTGCCGCACGCCGATCGACAGCGCCAGGTAGATGGCGGTGGCGACGATGGTGGCCTCGAAGGCGCGGAAGTTGCGGCTGTGGATCAGGTTGGCCGCGTAACTCAGCTCCTGGGCCGAGATCTGCCCGCACACCGCCGATCCCAGCATCACGATGACGATCTGGCTGGTCAGGGCCGGCCACACCCGGCCCAGTGCCGGCGGCAGCACCACGCGGGTGAACACCTGCAGCTCGCTCAGCGCCAGGCTGCGTGCCGCTTCGATCTGGCCCTTGGGCGTGTTGTCGATGCCGGCGCGCACGATCTCGGCCGCATAGGCGCCCAGGTTGACCACCATCGCGATGATGCTGGCCACCTCCGGGCTGAGCTTCACGCCCAGGCTGGGCAGGCCGAAGAAGATGAAGAACAGCTGCACGATGAACGGCGTGTTGCGGATCAGCTCCACATAGGCCGAGACCAGCGCCGCCAGCCAGCGCGGGCCCTCGCTGCGCGCCCAGCCGCAGAAGACGCCCAGGCCCACGCCCAGCACCGCCGCCACGGCGCTCAGGCCCAGCGTGAATGCGGCGCCCTGCAGCAGCGCCGGCCACTGCGACAACACTGCCAGGAAGTCGAGTTGGATCATCGTTCAGGCCGTTCTTGACGTTCGGGTCCGACCAAGCACACGCTGTGGAACCGGCTTCGCCGGGCCGCCGGCGCTTCGGGGGTGGGACAGATCACTCGGGCAGCGTGCCGGCCGGGCGCCCCAGCCACTTCTGCGCCATCTTGTCGATGTCGCCGCCGGTCTTGGCCGCCGCGATGATCTCGTTGACCTTCAGCCGCAGCTTGTCTTCGCCCTTGCCCACGCCGATGAAGTTGGGCGAGTCCTTCAGCACGAACTTGTATTCGGTGCCCAGCTGCGGGTTGCGGGCCATCAGGTTGCCGGCCACCGACGCGCCGGTGGCAAGCACCTGCACCTGGCCCGAGACGAAGGCCGACACGGTGGTGTTGTTGTCCTCGAAGCGCTTGATGTCGGCCGTGGCCGGGGCGATCTTGGTCAGCTCCAGGTCTTCGATGGCGCCTCGGGTCACGCCCACCGTCTTGCCGGCCAGGTCGGCCGCGCCCTTGATGGCCACACCCTTGGCGGCAAACACCGCCTGGAAGAACGGCGAGTAGGCGGCGGTGAAGTCGATCACTTTCTCGCGCTCGGGGTTCTTGCCCAGCGTGCTGATCACCAGGTCGGCCTTCCTGGTCTGCAGGTAGGGGATGCGGTTGGCGCTGGTCACCGCCACCAGCTCCACCTTCACGCCCAGCTTGGCGCCGATCAGGTTGGCCATGTCGATGTCCAGGCCCTGGGGCTTGAGGTCGGTGCCGACGAAGCCGTACGGCGGAAAGTCGGTGGGGATGGCGATGTTGATCACCTTCCTGGCCAGGATGTCGTCCAGCGCGGTCTGCGCCTGGGCGGCCAGGGGCAGCAGGGCGGCGGCAGCAAGGGTGATCAGGGTGTGGCGGCGTTGCATGGCTCAGGTCTCCGGTTGGGGTGGGGCAGGGGGGATGAGATCGGTGAACAGCTTGCGGCGGCGCGGTGGGCGCGTCCGGGCGGTCGGCGTGGTCGCGCGTGCGCCGGCAGCTGCCGCGCTGCGGCCGGCGCTCAACGGCACCAGTGCTGCACGCAGCGTGCCCAATGGGTCGTCCGCAGTGCTGTGCTGGCCCAGGTGGTGGGCCACGGTGCCGATGTGGGCGCGCAGCAGTGCAATGGCGCGCGGCTGGTCGCCGGTCTCCAGCGCGGCCACGATCTGCGCATGCTCGGCGCAGCTTTCGCTGGCCGCGTGCGTGCTCTGGTAGAGCGTGGCGATCAGCGTGGTGCGGGCGGTCAGGTCTTTCAGGATGTCGGCCAGCAGGCCGTTGCCGGCGCATTCGGCCAGGCAGACATGGAAGTCGCCCAGCAGCCAGCTGCGCTCGCCGGCGTCTTCGGCGCGGATGGCGGCCTGCTCGCGCGCGACGTGGTCTTTCAGCTTGCGGATGGCCGGCCTGGGCAGCGGCCCGGCCAGGCCGTGCAACAGGCCGGTTTCCAGCGCCAGGCGGGCGCCGAAGGCCTCGCGCGCTTCGTCCAGGCTGGGCTGCACCACGAACCAACCTCGGCGGGCGTTCACCTCCACCATGCCGCGCGCGGACAAGCGCGCCAGCGCCTCGCGCACCAGGGTGCGGCTGCAGCCGAACAGGTCGGCCAGCGCCTGCTCGCCCAGACGCTGCCCGGCGGCCAGCCGGCCGGCCAGGATGGCGTCGACGATGCGGTCGGCAATCTCGCCGGGCCGGCCGACCTGGCGCGGTTCAGCGACCGGTCTGGGTGCCATGGCGCAGTGTCTGGTGCGGTCCGTGGTGCGGTCTGTGGTGCGGTCGGTGGTGCGGTCCGTGGTGCATATGGCCGTTCTGTGGCGGGGTGTTTGCAGCGTGTTGGTGCATGGCAGTGATGTGCACCCGGTGTGTATGCAAGCACGGTGCCAGGCCGGCTCCAGGCGGCGCGCCGGCTGCCGCAATCGGGCGACACTCCAGCCCTCCCATCGACCGACGCCAGCCGCCATGCCCCGCGAAATCCTGCTCA
>JBBRVT010000016.1:0-21707 GCA_038246615.1 Burkholderiales bacterium | reverse complement strand
GGTGCAGGTGCCGGCGCAGGGTTGGCCATCCTCAGGCGTGGCCGGCCTCGGCACTGAGCATGCGCGGGTCGAAGCCCAGCAGCGACACCGCACGGTCGTAGCGCTCGGCCACCGGGGTGTCGAAGATGATCTCGGGTACCGCGTCCACCGTCAGCCAGCCGTTGCGGCCCAGTTCGTCCTCCAGCTGGCCGGCGGCCCAGCCGCTGTAGCCCAGCGTGACCAGCAGCCGGCGCGGGCCGCCGCCCTGCGACAGGGCTTCCAGCACGTCCTTGCTGGTGGTCATCTCCAGCCCGCCGGGGATGGACAGCGTGCTGCTGTAGACCGGCTGGTCGGCCAGCTTCTCGTGCAGCACGAAGCCACGCTCGGGCTGCACCGGCCCGCCGAAGAACACCGGCTGCTCGGCCAGATGGGGGCTGTCCAGGCTCAGGTCGACCTTCTGGAACAGGTTCTTCAGCTTGATGTCGATCGGCTTGTTGATCACCAGGCCCAGCGCGCCGCCCTCGGTGTGCTCGCAGAGGTAGACCACCGCACCCGAGAAGGTGTCGTCGCCCATGCCCGGCATGGCGATCAGGAACTGGTTGGTGAGATTCAAGCGGTCCGTTGCCATGCAACGATTCTAATGATCGAAGAGACTGCCGCCGTGCCGAACACCCTGCCCCACGCTGCCCAACCCGCCACCGCACTGGACCGCGCCCTGGTCTGGCTGCGGCGCGACCTGCGCGCCGACGACAACGCCGCGCTGCACCACGCGCTGGCTGCTGCCCGGCAGGTGTGGTGCGCCTTCGTCTTCGACAGCGCCATCCTCGACGCCCTGCCGCGCGCCGACCGGCGGGTGGAGTTCATCCGCGACAGCCTGGCCGACCTGGACGGCCAGCTGCGGGCGCTGGCCCTGGCGCACGGCGTGGCCGGCGTGGGGCTGCTGGTGCGGCATGGCGACGCGCGCGAGGCCCTGCCCGCGCTGGCGCGGCAGCTCGGCGTGCAGGCGGTGTATGCCAGCCACGACGACGAGCCGGCAGCGCTGGCACGCGACGCCCGGATACGCGGCAGCCTGGCCGACGCCGGCATCGCGCTGCACACCGGCAAGGACCATGTGGTGTTCGAGCGCGGCGAGCTGCGCACCGCCGCCGGCGGCGCCTACAGCGTCTTCACGCCCTACAAGAACGCCTGGCTGAAGAAGCTGGACGCCGCCGCGCTGGCGCCGCGCGAGGTGGCAGCGCTGGCGGCCCGCCTGGCGCCGCCGCCAGCGGGCATGGCCACCGGTGTGCCCACGCTGCGTGAGATCGGCTTCCAGGCCACCAATCTGCACCAGCTGAAGCTGCCCACCGGCAGCACCGGGGCGATGGAATTGCTGGACGACTTTCTCAGCCGCATCGACGGTTACGGCGGCGCGCGCGACTTCCCCGCCGTGAAGGGCCCCAGCTACCTGAGCACCCACCTGCGCTTCGGCACGGTGTCGGTGCGCCGGCTGGTGCGCGAGGCCTGGCAGCGCGTGCAGGGCGGTTCACGCGGGGCCGAGGTGTGGCTGTCGGAACTGATCTGGCGCGACTTCTACCACCAGGTGCTGCACCACCATCCGCGGGTGGTGGGACACAGCTTCAAGCCGGCCTACGACGCCATCCGCTGGGAGCACGGCAAGCACGCCGATGCGCTGTTTGCCGCCTGGTGCACCGGCCGCACCGGCTACCCGCTGGTGGACGCGGCGATGCACCAGATCAACCAGACCGGCTACATGCACAACCGGCTGCGCATGGTGGTGGCCAGCTTCCTGACCAAGGACCTGGGGCTGGACTGGCGCCGCGGCGAGGCCTACTTCGCCACCCACCTGAACGACTTCGACCTGGCGGCCAACAACGGCGGCTGGCAATGGGCAGCCAGCTCGGGCTGCGACGCGCAGCCGTACTTCCGCATCTTCAACCCGGTGAGCCAGAGCGAGAAGTTCGATGCCGAGGGCAAGTTCATCCGCCGCTACCTGCCGCAGCTGGCCGGCCTGCCCGACAAGCTGATCCACGCACCCTGGCTGGCTGGGCCGGTGGACCTGGCGGCGGCCAACCTCCGCCTGGGCCAGGATTACCCGCTGCCGGTGGTCGACCATGCGCAGGCGCGCGAGACCACGCTGCAGCGTTATGCCGTTGTCAAGGCCGGTTGATCAAGCCGGTGCGCAGGGCGGGTGCGCTGCGCGGGTGGGCCAGCGCGGGTGGGCCAGCGCGGGTGGGCAAGCGTGGGTCGGTCAGCGCGGACCGGTCAGGGCGGCGTGAAGCGTGCCAGCAGCCCCGCAAAGCGCTGGCCTGCCAGCCGCAGCGCTGCGCTGTCGCCGCTGAACACGCTGCCCAGGAAGGCGGTGGACAACGCCTGCGTGGCCGCCTTCACCTGCGGGTTGAGCAAGGCGCCGCCGGTGCCGGCCCGGTCGGTGAAGATGCTGTGCGAGCCGCCGGCGAACACCGCCAGCGTCTTGGCCGCGCCGCCGGTGGCCTCGAACACCGCCACCCGGTCGGTCGCCGGCGAGTAATAGCCCGGCACGCGGATCACGTCTTCGGTGGCGGTGATGTGCAGGCTGGGCACACGGATGCCGCCCAGCACCTTCTGCGGCGTGCGCTCGCCGTAGAACGGCGGCGCCGAGATGACGATGGCCGCCTTGATGCGTGCATCACGCAGGTTCAGCAGCTGCCCGTTGCGTTCCACCAGGGCACCGGCGGCCAGCAGCGTGGTGTTGGCGCCGTAGGAATGCCCGGCGGCCACGATGCGGCTGGCGTCGATGCGTGCGGCCAGCGGGCCGGCCAGCAGCTGGTCGAGCGAGAAGCTCAGGTCGCGCACCCGGTCGGTGGCTTCGCCTTCTTGCGCGGCCGCTTGCAGCCGACCGGCCAGGGCCAGCAGGTTGCCGGTCCACAGCCCGCGGTCGCTGCCCACATGCTGCAGATGCAGGCTGGCATAGCCCTGGCTGGCCCAGTGGCGGCCGAGATAGCTGTAGCCGCGGCGCGAACCGCCGATGCCGTGCGAGAACACCACCAGCGGCAACGCCTGGCTGAGCGCCATGTCGGCCGGCAGGTACAGCCGCACCGGCACCTGGCGCTGGCGCGCACCATCGAACCAGTCGAACTCCTGCACCGTGACGCGGCCGGCCACCTCGGCCTCGGCGCTGGCGAAAGGTGTGTCGGGCGCTGCGGACTGCGTCGTCTGTGCCCGCAGCACCGCAGCCGGCACCATCAGGGCCACGGCCAGCAGTGCCGCGCACCAGCGCGGCAACGCCGGCGGCGACTGCAGCGGTGACTGCGGCGGCGGCTGCGGCGGCGGCGTCATGCCCGGACTACGTTCAGAACAGTTCCACATCACCCACCTCGTCTGCCAGATTTGATTCTTCGGCCAGGTCGCCGCTTGCCACCAGCGTGGCATGGCTGCAGACCTGGTCACGGCCATGGGCCTTGGCCCAGTAGACCGCACGGTCGGCACGGGCAAAGGCCATGCCGGGGGCGTCGCCCGGCCGCAGCCGGGTGAAACCCGCCGAGACGGAGATGGTGCCGACCTGCGGAAATACAAACGCCCGCAAGCGGCTGCGCAGCCGCTCGAAGGCCAGACCGGCCTCCTCGTCGCCCGGGCAGCGCATCAGCACGACGAATTCCTCGCCGCCGAAGCGATAGAGCCGGTCATGGAAACGGAACACCGCGCGCATCAGCCGCGACAACAGCAGCAACACCTCGTCACCGATCAGGTGGCCGTGGTTGTCGTTGACAGCCTTGAAATGGTCGATGTCGATCACGCCCAGGAAATGCGGCTGGTCTGCCAGCGGCAGGTTGCGCCGCTCGTCCCCGGCAGAGGCCAGGTCCGATGCCGCTGCCAGCTCCGGCATGCCGGCCGAGGAAACCTTGTAGAACGCATCGTCGAAGGTCTTGCGGTTGAGCAGGCCGGTGAGGGTGTCGCGTTCGCTGTAGTCCAGCAGCGCCTGGAAGTTGCGGTAGATGCGCAGGATGCCGACCACCTGCCGCTGCGCAGCCGGTGTCAGCGGCGCGTCGGTCTGCAGTTCCAGCACCGCCAAGTCGTCGCGGTCGTCGCTCAGCGGGAACACGGTAGTCGGCTGCGCCCCCGCCAGCACCACCGCAGTCTGCTGCCGCAGCGCCTTCAGCCGGGCCGGATGGCCGGCCAGCGGCGCCAACGTGGCCAGGTCGGTCCACAGCGGGTCGGCATGGGCCACCAGGTCCTGCGGGCCGATGCGCGCCCGCGTCAACCAGCGGCGGTCACTCTCGTCGCCGACGCAGCGGTAGACGGCCACGGCGCAGGGCTGCAACAGGTCGCGCAGGGCCGACGCCAACGTGGCGTCCCCCACATCGCGGTCGCGGAAGGCCGTCAAGGCCGCCAGTTGGTCCACCACCTTCGACATCGGTACTGCCTTTCACGACGTGGGTAGAGGGCGCCGCTGCGGGGGCTGGTTCAGGCCGCCGCAGCCAGTGCCGAGCGCGCATAGCGTGCCACCAGGCCCAGCAACTCATCTTCCGAATAGGGCTTGCCGAGGTAGTGATCAACGCCGAGTTCGGCCGCGTAGTCCCGGTGCTTCTGGGCGATGCGCGAGGTGATCATGATCACCGGCAGGTCGGCCACGCGTGCGTCGGCGCGCATGTTGCGCACCAAGTCGAAGCCGTCCATGCGCGGCATCTCGATGTCGGTGAGCAGCACCGCCGGGCGCTCGGCGGCCAGCTTGTCCAGGCCGTCCAGCCCGTCCTTGGCCACCACCACGCGGTAGCCCTCGCGCTCGAGCAGGCGCTGGGTGATGCGGCGCACGGTGAGTGAATCGTCGACCACCAGCACCAGCGGCGCCAGTGTCGCGGCAGGCGCGGCCCGGTCGTCGCTGTGCTGGGCACCGTCCAGCGCCGCCAGCGTGGCTGTGCGCGCGGCCTCGCCATACAGCGTGGCCAGGGCCACCGGGTTGTAGATCAGCGCCGGCAGGCCCGAGGGCAGCAGTGTCATGCCCACCAGGCCGGGCACGCGCGACAGCTGCGGGCCCAGGTTCTTGACCACCACTTCCTGGTTGCCGATCACCTCGTCCACATGCAGCACCACACGCTGCTGGGCGCTGCGGATCACCACCACCGGCGCGCTGCGGCCGCCGCCCAGGCCCCGGGCCGACCCGCCCAGCAAGCCATCGAACCAGAAGAACGGCAGCAGCTGCCCGCCTTCCTGGAAGGCACCGCGCTGGTAGGCCAGGGCCAGATCGGGCAGCTTGATGCGGCGCACCACCTCGACCAGCGTGGACGGCACCGCAAAGGCACGTTCGCCGCAACGCAGCATCACCACCTGGGTGACAGCCGTGGTCAACGGCAGCACCAGGCGGAAGCTGGTGCCCTGGCCCGGCGCGCTGGCAGTCTCGATGCGCCCGCCCATGGCGTTGACGTCGGTGCGCACCACGTCCATGCCCACGCCGCGGCCGGCCAGTCCGGTGAGCGACTCGGCGGTGGAAAAGCCGGGCTGGAAGATCAGGTTGGCCAACGCCGCGTCGTCGGGCCGGGCGCCGGGCGCCACCAGGCCGAGGGCCTGCCCGCGCGCCAGGATGCGCGGCAGGTTCAGGCCGGCGCCGTCGTCGCGCACTTCGACGCCCACCTCGTTGCCGACCTGGCTGACGGCCAGGGTGATGGTGCCGGTGGTGTCCTTGCCGGCCTTGGCGCGCTCGGCGGCTGGCTCGATGCCATGCACCACGCTGTTGCGCAGCAGGTGTTCAAACGCCGGCGTCATGCGGTCGAGCACGCCGCGGTCGATCTCGACGCCGCCGCCCAGGATGTCCAGCCGCACCGGCTTGCCGGTCTCCTTGGCGGCCTGGCGCACGACGCGGTACAGCCGCTCGGACAAGCCTTCGAACTCGACCATGCGGGTGCGCAGCAGGTCGTCCTGCATGTCGCGGTTCATGCGCGCCTGGTGGGCCAGCGCATCTTCGGTGGACTGCAGCGTGCGCTGCAGACCGCGCTGCACCGTGGCCACGTCGGCCACCGACTCGGCCATCATCCGCGTCAGCTCCTGGAAGCGGGTGAAGCGGTCCATCTCCAGCGGGTCGAACTCCTGCGCGGCGGCGCGGGCGGCCTCCATGCGGGTGTCGATCTGGGTCTCGGCCTGCAGCTCGATGTCGCGCAGCTGGGTGCGCAGGCGTTCGAGGTTGTCGGTCAGGTCGCCGAGCGCGCTCTTGATCTGGTGCACGTCGGACTCGATGCGCGCACGGGCGATGCTCACCTCGCCGGCCTGGTTCACCAGTCGGTCGAGCAGCGGCGTGCGCACCCGCACCGAGCCGGTGATACCGGCCTGGCTGCCGGTGGCCAGCGCGGGCTCGGCCGCCGGTTCGTCCTGGACGAAGCGTTGCCAGTCGATGGTCTGCGGCGGCGCCTGCGTTGCAGGGGCCGGTGCCGGTGCGGCCACAGGCGGCCGCACGGCGGCAGGTGGCGGCGGGGGCGCGGGCGGCGGCGGCGCAACAGGCAGGGCGGCTGCAGCCGGGGCGCGCGCTGCGGGCGCCACCGCTGCAGCGGGCGCCGTGGCAGCCGGCTCCAGCAGGCTGTCGACGCGGGCCTGCAGCACATCGGCATGGCCTGCCAGGGCCTCGATGTCGGCCGCGCTGGCGCCACCGGCCGCCAGGTGCTCGACCATCGATTCGAGCCGGTGCGCCATCTCGCCCAGGCGCATCGCGCCCGCCAGCCGGGCGCTGCCCTTGAAGGTGTGCAGGCAGCGCATGCACGACGACGGCGCCCGGGTATCGGCAGGCTGGCGCGCCCAGTCGCGCAGGCCGGCATGCAGCGTGGGCAGCAGTTCTTGCGCTTCCTCGGAGAAGATCTGCAGCAGGTCGTCGTCGATCGCGTCGACTTCGTCGATCTCCTCGTCGAGGCCGCCGGCCAGCACACCGGCGTCACTGCGCATGGCGCGCTGCGGCAGATCGACCAGGTCGGTGAACGGCAGCAGCGCGGCCCGACCGAAGGCGCCCGGGGCGGCAGCGGCGGCAAAGCTGTCGGCCAGCGGCGCCGCTGCGGTCTCGGCTTCGGGTTCGGGTCCGGGTTCGGCTTCGAGTTCTGGTGCGGCCTGCTGCAGGTCGGGCTCGGGTTCAGCCAACGGCGCGGCGGTGGCCTCGGGCATTGCTGCGGCATCGGGTTCGTCGGCCGGCACCACGGCCGCTGCGGGCAATTCCACCAGGGGCATCAGGCCGCTGGGCTCCGGTGCCGGTGCCTGCGGCGCAGCATGCGCCAGGGTCTGCAGACAGACCACCAGATCGGGGTCGGGCGACTGCAGGAAGCCGGCGGCAAACAGGTGCAGCAGGCGGCGGATCTCGTTGGAGGCCTGCAGGTACAGCGCCGCCTCGTCGGCATGGCCCCGGCCACGCGCCTGGGTGCGCTCCAAGGCATGTTCCAGCGCCCGCGCCAGCTGCGAAAGATCGGCATAGCCCACCGTGCCCGAACTGCCTGCCAGGGAATGCGCCAGCGCCACTGCCGTCTCGCCCACCGGCCGGTGCTGCTCCAGCGCCCATTCGGCCAGTTCCTGGCCGAGCCGGCGCGACAGCTCGTCGGCCTCGTTGAGGTAGATGTTGAACAGCGGGACGCCGATGCGCAGCGGGCCGATCTGGCGGAAGCTTTCTGCCTCAGGCTCTGACTCTGGCGCGGGCTCAGGCTTCGGCTCCGGCTCCGGCTCCGGCTCCGGCTCCGGCTCCGGCTCCGGCACATGGACCGGTTCCGGTTCCGGTTCCGGTTCCGGTTCCGGTTCCGGCTGCGGCGCCGGCTCGCCCAGGCCGAAGGCAGCCTCGAAGTCCTGCGACAGGTCGAGCTCGGTGGCCTCGGGCAGCGCGTCGATCGGTGCCGCCAGTTCGTCGTCCAGATCGGCAAGCCGGATATCGGGCAGCGCCAGGTCGTCGGCTGCCGCAGGCGGCAGCAGCAGCGGCGGGCGCAGGTCCAGATCGCTGGCCAGTGGCAGGTCGGGCACCCGCTGGCGCAGGTCCAGCGTGCCGTCAGCCGGCGCTGCAGGCGCCGGCAGATCGAGCGCCAGATCGCTGAAGTCCAGCGCGTCCAGCAGCGTGTCGTCAGCGGGCACCGCCTCACGCACGGCAGGTGGTGTGGCAGGTGGTGTGGCAGGTGGTGCGGCCACGGTGCCGCTCAGCGACAGTCGCCGCCGCTCGGTGCGCAACGCGTCGGCGGCGCGCACGATGGCCTGCGGGCCATGGCCAGCCGCATCACCGTCGCTGAGCGCCTGCACCCAGCGGCCGAACAGCGCGCAGGCTTCCTGGCTGAAGCCGCGCAGATCGGCGTCGGCGCCGGCATGCTCGGCCAGGCGGGTGTTGTAGAGCTGCTCGCAGGCCCAGGCGGCGTCACCGAACGCCAGCAGGCCCACCATGCGGGCGCTGCCCTTGAGCGTGTGGAAGGCGCGGCGGGCGGTGTTCATCGCCTCGGCATCGTCGTGGTTCGCCTGCAGGGCGGCCAGCGCCTCGCCCGCGTTGTCCAGCACCTCGCGGGCTTCTTCGAGGAAGATCTCCCGCATCTCGGGGTCGTCTTCCAGGCCGCTTGACACCGTGGCAGCCGGCGCCGGGCTGGCCAGTGGCGGCCACACCGTGGCAGCCGGCGCCGGGCTGGCCAGTGGCGGCCACACCGGGGCAGCGGCCGGGCTGTCCATCGCCAGCGTGGGCAGCACGATGGTGCGCACATGGTGCTGCGGGTCTGGTGCGTGCGGCGGCAGGCGCAGCGTGATCTCGGGCCGGGTGTCGCCGGTCACGGTGCCGCCCGCCACGGTGTCGTCGGCCAGCATGTCCGACGACAGCATCGGCAGGCCATGGCTGCCCAGCCGCAGTGCAGCCGCCGCAGGCAAGGCCGCCGGCGGCGTGGCCGTGCCGGCGCGCTGGCTGGCGCGGGCCTGCTTGACGATGCGGTCGAACTCCAGCGTCACCGCCAGGGCGTCGGTGGCCGGCGCGTCGGTGTCGGTGTCGGCTTGGGCGTCGCCCTGCGGCCCGGGCCGGGTGTCCAGGTCGTCGAACCCGGTGGGCCGATCTTCGCGTGCCATCACTGCGGCCAGGCTACCGGTGGACGGGTCGAAGCGGAACAGCGACTTCGCCATCTGCGGCTGCACGCTGACCATGTCGATCAGGAAGCTCAGCGCGCCCAGGTTGTCGGCCAGGCGGTCGAAGCTGCCGCTCTGGATGGCCTGCTGCGGATTGACCTCGGTGTTGGCAAGCGCGTCGACGTCGTCGCGCATGCGCAGCACCGCCAGCGAGGCCTGGTCCAGCCCCAGCACCGACAGCACGCCGCGCATCGCCTGCAACTGCGCCGGCACCGGGATCAGCACGTCGCGCTGGGCCGGGTTGCGGAAGTACTGGTCGATGTTCTTCTCGACCTCGGACAGCGAGGCGCGCAGTTCCTGCACCACGCTGCCCATGGTCTGGCGGTCGGACACCCGGCGGTACAGCTCCTCCATCCACAGATCGAGGGTGCCCGGGTCGCGTGACTGGCGCACCGCGTCGATGCGCTGGGCCAGCCGGTGGATGCGCGCGGCGCCTTCGGCATGGTCGAAGTCGCCGTCCTCGATCGAGGCGTCCAGGTACAGCAGCGCAGTGGCCACCTCCATCGCCAGTTCGGCCGGCGGCTCGCCGCCGCCGGCCACGGTGTGGGCTGCGGCCACCTGCAGCGCCCGGCCCAGCACCGCACCGTCGGGGTAGAGCCGGGCCAGTGAATCGCTGACCAGGGCGAACTGCTCGGGCAGCCCGTCCTGGCGGGCTGCATCACCGCCGGCGACGGCCGACCAGACCTCTTTGGCAGCGGCCACGCGCTTGCGCGCCTGCACCACCCAGGCCGGGTCGAAACGGCCCAGGGTGGCCCGCTCGTAGTCGATGCGCGGCCCAGCTGCCAGGGCATAGCCCCGGCGCACGGCGGCCAGGCGCGGCCCGACCGGCTGCGCACCCCGGGTGTCGGCCTGGCTGCAGAAGAACAGCAGATCGTGGGCCAGCCGCTCGGACGGCTCGGCGGCCGCACCAGCACGCAGTTGGGCCAGCAGCTTGGAGCCCAGCCGCTTGCTGTAGGCATCGAGCTGCAGCAGGCCGTCGGCCTGGGCCTCGAAGAAGCCGGCCGCCAGCTGCCACAGCGTGGCCAGGCGGCTGTGCGGTGCATGCGCGGCGGCACCGCCGCCATCGGCCAGGGACTGGGCCCCGGCAGCCAGGCCGGCGAACAGCCGGCTCATGCGCGCGGCCACGCTGGGCGGCGCGCCGCGCATCAGCGACAGCAGGTCGGCTTCGATCCGGCCGGTGGTGTCGGCGTCGGGGTGGCGCGCCGGCACATCGGCATCGGGCGCCAGATCGCGCCAGGACCACGGCACCGACCACAGGTCGGCCGGGTGTACCCGCAGCGCGCCGGCCAGTTCCTGCAGCGCCTTGTACTGCGGGAACAGCGCCAGCGCCGACACCGGCTTGCCGGCGAGCCGGCGCTCGATGAAGTCCAGCAGCGCGAAGCTGCCGCGCTCCAGCGCGTCCACCGCCGCCGGCGTGATCAGCTTGGGCCGGGCGCTGATGCGCTGCAGTGCAGCCTCGGCCGCGCGCGGCAGGCCGGCCGCCGGGCCCAGGCCGACCAGCTCGAGCACGCCGACGCACTGGTGCAGCTGGTTGCGCGCCTGGCGCAGCACTGCGGGGTCGACGGTGTCGAGCTCACCACGCAGCGCCAGCTCCTTGAGGTAGCGGCGCAACGCCTTGTTGGCCAATTCAAGCGAGCGGCGCAACTCGTCGCGCACCCACGACAGAGCGCTCAGGTCCTCGACCGGGGCGCCGGGAGCGGCGGCGGGGTTGGCGTCGTTGGCGGCGCTGGTCTCGGCGGCCATGGCAGCTGGTGCGGGCCCGAGGTCAGGCGATCTTGAAGCGCGACACCGACTGGCGCAGCTCTTCGGCGGTGCGCGACAGCTCGCGCGCCATCTGCGCCGTCGAGCGGGTGCCGTCGCCGGTCTGCTCGGTCACCGCGAAGATGTGCTGGATGTTGCCGGCCACCACGTTGGCCGAATCGGCCTCGCGCAGCGCCTGCGACGAGATCGCCTCGATCAGTTCGGCCAGACGGCGCGTCACCCGGTCGATGTCGGCCAGCGCCGAGCCGGCGGCGTCCGACAGGCGGGCACCGTCGACCACGCCCTGGGTGCTGCGCGCCATGGCCGCCACCGCGTCCTGGGTGTCGGTCTGGATGGTCTTGACCAGGGCCGAGATCTGCCGCGTGGCGTCGCCAGAGCGTTCGGCCAGGCGCTGCACTTCCTCGGCCACCACCGAGAAGCCGCGGCCGGCCTCGCCGGCACTGGCGGCCTGGATGGCGGCATTCAAGGCCAGCACGTTGGTCTGCTCGGTGATGTCGGAGATGAGTTCGGTGATTTCACCGATTTCCTGTGACGATTCACCCAGGCGCTTGATGCGTTTGGAGGTTTCCTGGATCTGGTCGCGGATGGCGTTCATGCCGCCGATGGAGTTCTGCACCGCATGCAGACCGGTCTCGGCGGCGCGCAGCGATTGGCGCGCCACCTGGGCCGACTGCTGCGCCCGGGCCGACACCTCGTTGATGCGCGTGGCCATCTGCAGCACTGCGTCGCCGGTCTCGCGGATTTCGCGCAGCTGCTCGTCGGACGCGGCCAGCAGGTCGGTGGAGGTGGCGGTCACCTGCTCGGTGGTGTCGGTCACCCGGTTGGCCGTGCCCTGCACCTGGCTGACCAGCGAACGCAGCTCTTCGACGGTGTAGTTGATCGAGTCGGCGATGGCGCCGGTGATGTCCTCGGTCACCGTGGCCTGTTGCGTCAGGTCGCCCTCGGCCACCGTCTGCAGCTCGTTCATCAGGCGCAGGATGGCGGTCTGGTTGGCGTCGTTCACCCGCTTGGCCTCGCGCTCCTGGCGCTCGGCCTCCAGGCGCTGGCCCTCGGCCAGGGCGGCGCGTTGGCCCTGGTCGGCCATGTACAGCCGCAGGAAGCCCCAGCCGCCGGCCACCACCAGCACCACCGCCGCCAGCATCGCCAGGCCGTGCACCAGCTGGAACCCGCCTTGCTCGGCCAGCTGGTCCTGCACCGACTGCAGGCCCTTGCGCAGCGGCTCGGCATCGGCCAACACCTGGCCCTGGGCCTCGCGCGCGCTGACCAGCCCCTGCAGGTTGCCGAGGATGGCGCTGGCCTGGGTGCGCGTCTGGTCGTACTGCTTCTGCAGCGTGGCCAGCGCCAGGCGCAACTCGGGGTCCTTGGCGCCAGGCAGCCGCAGCTCGACGCTGCCGCTGGTCAAGCCCTCGACGATCTCGCGGAAACTGGTCAGGTCCTTGCCGAGCAGGAACACCGCGTCGTCGCTGGCGCCTTCGCTGGCGAGGAACTCGTTGGCGTTCTTGCCGATGCGCTGGGTCAGCATCACCAGCTTGCCGGCCTGTGTGATCTCGGCCGGCGTGGCGCCCTGCTGCAGCTTGAGAGCCGCCACCGTCTCGGCCGATTCCAGCAACTCGCCAGCCTCGGCATTCATCGTGCGCAGAGACTTGCTCACCTGTTCCAGCGCGGTCTGCTGGGCCAGCACCACGTTGGCATTCTTCTCGGCGCGGTCGACCAGCGGCATCAGCGGCCCGAGCAGGGCCTGGGCTGCGATCGGCGCGGCCGGCACGCCGGGCCCGCCGTCCTGCAGCTGGCGGGTGTTGGCGGCCAGCACGCTGGCGGCCTCTTTCACTTCGGCAAAGGCTGTGGGCGCACCCACCAGCGCCTGCGACACCGCCTTGGCGAGCCGCTGCGACTGCATCAGCGCCTGGCCGGTGGCACCCACCTGCACTGCATTGCGGCTGGCCGCCGTCAGCGCCAGCACCGTGGCCGCCACCAGCAGCAGCAGGCCGGCCAGCACCACGCCACCCAGGATGCGCTGCTGCGCGGCCACTGGCTGGCTGCCGATCAGCGGAAGGGCCGCCGCTGGTGCTGCAGCGGCCGCAGCGGCCGCACCCGCTGCGGGCAGCAGCCGCGACTCGGAAAAGTCGCTCAGTTGCTCGGAAGGCGGCAGCTCGGAAATGATGGAACGTCCACCGGCCTTGGACCCCTGGCTGGTATCGGGCGTGGACAGGTCGAGATCGGCAGCGCGGATGGTGGCCATGGTCACGGTGCGGCCGTCGTCGCCGTCGGCCGGGAGTTCGTCGAAACTGGCAGGCGCACGGCCACTGCCGGCATCGCCGTCGGGTCGGTTGTTCTTCAGTCGGTCCAGCAGGCCCATCACATCCCCTTGTTGTTCCGGTGCCGGGCGCCGCGCCCGCGCATCAGGCAGTGATCGCCAGGAAGCGCGGTGATTGCGCCAGCGCCGCCAGATCGATCTCCTGCCACCAGCGGCCGGCGGTGTCGCGCCAGCGCGCCAGGGCAAAGGCCGGGCGCGGCGCATTGTCGGGGCCTTGCGCCTCGGGCTGCAGGTCGGCCGCGTGGCGCAGCCCCTCCAGCCGGTCGATCAGCAGCGCACCGTTGATCCCCAGCGCGGCATTGAAGGCCACCAGCCGCGCATGGGCCTGTGCAGGCGCCGCCGGCCCGGCCCGGCGCAGGCCCAGGAAGCAGGCCAGGTCGACCACGCTGTACACGCCGCCGCGCAGGTTGACCACGCCCGCCAGCCAGGGCCGGGTGTGCGGCACCGGCAGCAGCGGGCCCAGGTCGAAGATCTCGCCGGCCTGCCGCAGCGACAGCAGCAGGCCCTGGCCGGCGCAGTCCACCGCCAGCCAGGACACGCCGGGCGTCTCGGTGCGTACCTGCTTCATGCGCTCGGCCAGACGGGTCTGCAGGTCGCGCAGGGCTTGCTTGTTGGCCATGGGTCCCTGCGCCGGGCGGGTTCAGTCGAACTGCTTGATCTTGGCGATCAGCTCATCGGCCACCACCGGCTTGACGACGTAATCCTTGGCGCCCTGGCGCAGGCCCCAGACGCGGTCGGTCTCCTGGTTCTTGCTGGTGCACATGATCACCGGCAGCCCGGCGTAACGCGGGTCGCGGGTGATGGTGCGGGTGAGCTGGAAACCGTTCTGGCCCGGCATCACCACGTCCATCAGGATCAGGTCGGGCTTGTCTTCGGCCAGGCGCTTCAGCGCCTCGTCGCCGCTCTCGGCGGTGCGCACCGAATAGCCGCGCTTGAGCAGCAGTTCGGTCATGTGGTGCAACTCGGTCTTCGAGTCATCGACCACCAGGATCTTGTTCACGGGCATGGTTCTGGTCTCCGCAGCGGTTGGGGCGCGCAGGCTGCTGCCTCAGACGGCGTCGCCGCCGGCACCGAACTGCTGCACGGCACGCAGCAGTTGTTCCTTGGTGAATGGTTTGGTCAAGTAGTCTTGCGACCCCACCATGCGGCCGCGCGCCTTGTCGAACAGGCCGTCTTTGGACGACAGCATGATCACCGGCACATGGGCGAAGCGCGGGTTGCGCTTGATGATGGCGCAGGTCTGGTAGCCGTCGAGCCGCGGCATCAGGATGTCGCAGAAGATCAGCTGGGGCACATGGTCGTTGACCTTGGCCAGGGCGTCGAAGCCGTCTTCGGCCAGCAACACCTCATGGCCACCCTGCCGCAAAAAAATCTCGGCCGAGCGGCGAATCGTGTTGCTGTCATCGATCACCAGCACCCGCGTGGGTGTGGCGTGCGCTGAAGCCGGGGCAGCGGTGGGGGCGTCATCCATGGCAGCGGCTCCTCGGCCGGGTGGCAGGCGGGCTGCCGGCGATGGCGTCAACCACTGCGGGCCATCAGACCTGGACCATCTCGAAGTCTTCCTTGCGGGCGCCGCACTCCGGGCAGGTCCAGTTCATCGGCACGTCGGCCCAGGCAGTGCCCGGTGCGATGCCGTGCTCGGTGTCACCCGCAGCCTCGTCGTAGATCCAGCCGCAGATCAGACACATCCAGGTGTGGGGTTCAGTCACGCGGGGTTCAGTCACGCGGGTTTCAGTCACAGTTGAGGGCAGTTCACTACAATGAAGCAAGCATTGTAGCCACCGGTTTTCGGGCTCGAAGGGCCCAATGGCGCGGCGGAAGCACGTTATTTCAACTTTGCGCCAACATGCCTGGCGGCGTCCCCGGCCGCCTGCACACTGCGGCCACTCTCCCCTGCATCGGACCGTTCATGACCCCCAGCCCCGCCCCCCGACCCGACGCCCCGGCCGATGCCAGCGGCGATGACTTGCAGGAGGCCGCAGCACCCGCCTGCGTGATGAGCTTCAACGCCGCCGACCCCAGCGGCGCCGGCGGCTTGGCCGGCGACATCAGCACCCTGGCGGCGATGGGTGCGCATGCCCTGCCCATCACCACCAGCCTGCTGCTGCGCGACACCGCCGAGATCTTCGACCACCACCCGATCGACGCCGACATGGTGGCCGAGCAGGCGCGCAACGTGCTGGAAGACATCACCGTGGCCGGCTGGAAGGTGGGCTTCCTGGGCAGCGCCGAGGCGGTGAGCGCGGTGGCCGAGATCCTGTCGGACTACCCCGACGTGCCACTGGTGAGCTACCTGCCCAACCTGGGCTGGCTCGACGACGACCAGGCCCAGCCCTACCTGGAGGCCTTCCGCGAGCTGATCCTGCCGGCCACCGAAGTGCTGGTGGGCAACCACAAGACGCTGACCGACTTCCTGCTGCCCGACTGGGACAGCGAACGCCCGGCCTCGGCGCGTGAACTGGCGGTCGCCGCCGGCGAGCGTGGCACGCGCTTCGTGCTGGTGACCGGCATCATGCTGCCCACCAAGGGCGGCAAGGGCACGGCCGGCACGCCTGACCAGTTCATCGACAACGTGCTGGCATCGCCCCAGGGCGCGCTGACCGGCGAGAAGTTCGAGATGTTCGAGACCAACTTCGTCGGTGCCGGCGACACCCTCAGCGCCGCGCTGGCCGCGCTGCTGGCCGCCGGCGCCGAACTGCAGGCCGCCGTGGGTGAGGCCCTGGCCTTCATGGACCAGACGCTCGACGCGGGCTTTCGTCCCGGCATGGGCGGCGTGGTGCCCGACCGCTTCTTCTGGGCCATGCCGCCGGCCGAAGACGACGACGGCAACCCCGACGCTGCGCCCGACGGCACCGTGCTGACCGACACCGACCCCCCCGACAGCAAGGGCAAGCCCGCGCCCCGTCGCGTCCACTGACACTCCTGCCATGACCAGCAACCAAGCCTTGTTCGAACGCGCCCAGCGCGTCATCCCCGGTGGCGTCAATTCGCCGGTGCGCGCCTTCCGCGCGGTCGGCGGCACGCCGCGCTTCATCGCCCGCGCCCAGGGCCCCTACATGTGGGACGCCGAAGGCACGCGCTACACCGACTACATCGGCTCCTGGGGGCCGATGATCCTGGGCCATGGCCACCCCGCCGTGCTGGAAGCGGTGCAGAAGGCCGCGCTGGATGGCTTCAGCTTCGGCGCGCCGACCGAGCGCGAGGTGGAACTGGCGGAGGAGATCATCCGCCTGGTTCCCAGCGTGCAGCAAGTGCGGCTCACCAGCAGCGGCACCGAGGCCGGCATGAGCGCCATCCGCCTGGCCCGCGGCGCCACCGGCCGCAACAAGATCATCAAGTTCGAGGGCTGTTACCACGGCCATGCCGACGCGCTGCTGGTCAAGGCCGGCTCGGGCCTGGCCACCTTCGGCCACCCCACCAGCGCCGGCGTGCCGGCCGAGGTGGTCAAGGACACGCTGGTGCTGGAGTACAACGACACAGCCCAGATCGAGGAAGCCTTTGCGCTGCATGGCCCGCAGATCGCCTGCGTGATGATCGAACCCATCGCCGGCAACATGAACTTCGTGCGCGCCCAGGCGCCGTTCGTCAAGCGCACTGCCGAGCTGTGCCAGCAGCATGGCGCGCTGTTCGTCTTCGACGAGGTGATGACCGGCTTTCGCGTGGCGCTGGGCGGCGCGCAAAGCGTGTATGCCAAGCTGATCCCCGGCTTTGCGCCCGACATCAGCGTGTTCGGCAAGGTGATCGGCGGCGGCATGCCGCTGGCGGCCTTCGGCACCAGCCGCAAGATCATGCAGAACCTGGCCCCGCTGGGCCCGGTCTATCAGGCCGGCACGCTATCGGGCAACCCGGTGGCCACCGCCTGCGGGCTGGCCACGCTGAAGGAAATCGCCAAGCCCGGCTTCTACGAGGCGCTGGGCGCCAAGACGCAAGCCCTGGTCGAGGGCCTGAGCGCCGCTGCCAGAGAGGCCGGCGTGCCCTTCGTCGGCGACAGCGAAGGCGGCATGTTCGGCTTCTTCTTCACAGCGGAACTGCCGCAGAACTACGGCGTGGTGATGGCCACCGACAAGGATCGCTTCAACCGCTTCTTCCACGGCATGCTCGACCGCGGCGTGTACCTGGCACCGGCGCTGTACGAAGCCGGCTTCGTCAGCGCCGCGCATACCGATGCCGACATCGCCGCCACCGTGGCGGCGGCACGGGCCGCGTTTGCAGCGCTGCCCGGCGCATGATCAAGCCCACCACGGTGCTGGGCCAGCCGGCCATGTGGCTGCGTGCGCCCGACGGCGCCCAGGTGACGGTGCTGCTGCACGGCGGCCACATCGTCAGCTGGATTCCGGCGGGTGACCAGGAGCGGCTGTACCTGTCGCCGCTGGCGGTGGCCGGTGGCGGCCAGGCAGTGCGCGGCGGCATCCCGGTGTGCTTTCCGCAGTTCGCCAGGCGCGGGCCGCTGCCGTTGCAGCACGGCTTTGCCCGCAACCGCGCCTGGCAGTGGGTGGAGGGCGCGCAGCGCGGTGATGTCGTCATCGGCGTGCTGCGCCTGCGCGACGACGACGCCACCCGCGCCATCTGGCCGCATGCCTTCGAGGTCGAACTGAGCTTCAGCTTCAGCGGCCTGCAATTGGATGTGGAACTGGCCGTCACCAACACCGGCGACGCGCCTTTCGACTTCACCGCCGCGCTGCACACCTACCTGCTGGTCGACGACGTGCGCCGCGCCCGGCTGGGCGGGCTGTACGGCGTGGAATACCTCGACACGCTGCACCACCACACCCAGCGCCAGGAGATGGACCCGTTCAGCTTTGCCGGCGAGATCGACCGCATCTACTGGAACGCCACCGGCCCGCTGAGCCTGGCCACTGCGGCCGGGCGCACGCAGATCACCAGCGAAAGCTTGACCGACGTGGTGGTGTGGAACCCCGGGCCCGCACGCGCTGCGGCGCTGGCCGACCTGCCCGATGACGACTGGCTGCAGATGCTGTGCGTGGAGGCTGCGGTGATCGGCACGCCCGTCACGCTGGCGCCGGGCCAGGAGTGGGTGGGGCGGCAGGGCTTCGAGGTTTGACGCTGCTCAGGCTGGCGCTGACCGCAGGCCATAGGCCTTGCCATCCAGCCACAGGTATTCGGCACGCAGCACAGCGTCGCCCTTTTCGTCGGCAAAGGTGAAGCCCAGCACCGCCAACAGGGTGCCCGGCTGGATCTCCGGCACGGCCCAGGCCTGCAGGCGGGTGAGCGGCGCCAACTCGACGGCCCAGACCCGGTCGCGGCGCTTCGGCAACCGGGCGGCCGCCAGCAGTGCCTTGCCGTCCACCCCAGCCGACTGGGCCGGCAACGTGCGGCTGCCCAGGTCGGCGGGCAATGCGGGCGCTGCGGGCAGCTCCAGCTTCAACTCCACATGCGGGTTGCGCCAGGCCACCTGAGCGGCGCGGCCTTCCAGCCAGATCGGCCGGTTCTGGTCGAAGCTGCTCCAGCCGTGGTGGGCGCGGGCGGCCAGCGGCAAAGCCAGGCTGGCACCCAGCAGCAGCGATCGGCGTTGAATCATGGGGGGTCTCCGGTTGCGGGGCGTCAAACATACGCGATGAAACGGCCACAGGTCAGCACGGCCAGCCACAGCCCCAGCGACAGCGCCATCTGCGCCCGGGCCAGGCCATCGAGCCGCTGCAGGCTGCCGCGGCCATGGAACCATGCCGCGTTGCTGCCGGCTGCGGCCAGCAGCAGCATCTTCAATGTGAACACCCGGTTGCCGAGAAGTTCCAGCGGCTGGCTGGCGAACATCAGCAGCCCGCTGCCGGCGGCCAGGCAGAACCCCGCCACACTCAGCAACAGCGCCGCCCGGGCCAGCGCCAACAGCGGCAACTGGCTGAACGCACCCCACACCCGCAGTTCCAGCAGCAGCAGATTGCCCAGCAGCGTGGCGATGCCGGCCAGGTGC
This sequence comes from Burkholderiales bacterium, assembly GCA_038246615.1. Classification (GTDB taxonomy): domain Bacteria; phylum Pseudomonadota; class Gammaproteobacteria; order Burkholderiales; family Burkholderiaceae_C; genus Pseudaquabacterium. Next base: position 2,649 of record JBBRVT010000016.1, on the reverse strand, counting down.
ACAACCTCCAGCACGGGGTAGGCCCAGGGGTGGCTGCCGATCCAGGAGAACATCGGTCGATTGTGGGGGGGGCCACTCCTAGAATCTGCCGATGCACATCCACATCCTCGGCATCTGCGGCACCTTCATGGGCGGCATCGCCGCCATCGCCCGCGAGGCCGGCCACCGGGTGACCGGCTGCGACGCCAACGTCTACCCGCCGATGAGCGATCAGCTGCGCGCGCTGGGCATCGACCTGATCGAAGGCTTCGACGCCGACCAGATGGCGCTGCAGCCCGACCTGTTCGTCATCGGCAACGTGGTGGCGCGCGGCAATGCGCTGATGGAGGCCGTGCTCGACGCCGGCGCGGCCTACACCAGCGGGCCGCAGTGGCTGGGCGAGCACGTGCTGCGCGGCCCGTCCGGGCCGCGGCATGTGCTGGCCGTGGCCGGCACCCACGGCAAGACCAGCACCACATCGATGCTGGCCTGGATCCTCGACCATGCGGGGCTGCAGCCCGGCTTCCTGGTGGGCGGCGTGCCGCTGAACTTCGGCATCTCGGCGCGGCTCGGGTCCGTGGCGGCTGGCCAGCAAGGCGGCATGGGGGCGCCCTTCGTCATCGAAGCCGATGAGTACGACACCGCCTTCTTCGACAAGCGCAGCAAGTTCCTGCACTACCGGCCACGCACCGCGATCCTGAACAACCTGGAGTTCGACCATGCCGACATCTTTGCCGACCTGGCCGCCATCGAGACGCAGTTCCACCACCTGGTGCGCACCGTGCCGGCCAGCGGCAGGCTGGTGGTGAATGCGCGCGAGGCAGCGCTCGACCGGGTGCTGGCGCGCGGTTGCTGGAGCGAACTGCAGCGCTTCGGCGCCCGCAAGGAAGAGCCCGGCGCGCTGCGCGCCCGTGGCGAGCCGCATGCTTTCGATGTGCTGCGCGGCAGCCTGAAGATCGCCCGGGTCGACTGGCAGCAACTGGGTGAACACAACCAGCTCAACGCGCTGGCGGCCATCGCCGCCGCCGAGCATCTGGGCGTGGCGCCCGAGCAGGCGGCGGCCGCGCTGGCCAGCTTCCGCAATGTGCGCCGCCGGCTGGAGCTGCGCGGCGAGGTGCGCGGCGTGAAGGTCTACGACGACTTCGCCCACCACCCCACGGCGATGCGCACCACGCTCAACGGCCTGCGCCGCAAGGCCGGCCTGGCGCGGGTGCTGGCCGTGTTCGAGCCGCGCACCAACACCATGAAGCGCGGCGAGATGAAGGCCCAGCTGCCCTGGGCGCTGGAAGAAGCCGACCTGAGCTTCTGCCTGCAGGGCAACTACGGCTGGAGCGCGGCCGAGGCGCTGGCGCCGCTGGGCGCGCAGGCGGTGGTGGCCGACAGCGTGGACGCGCTGGTGGCGGCCATCGTGCAGGCCGCCCGGCCGGGCGACCAGGTGCTGGTGATGAGCAACGGCGGCTTCGGCGGCATCCACGACAAGCTCTTGGTCGCACTGCAATGACCCACGCCCGCAGCGCCTGCGGCACCTGCCCGTGGTGCTGGCGCTGGCGCTGGCGCTGACGCTGGCGCTGACGCTGACGTTGCCTGTCAAGGCCCAGACCCAGGCCACCTGCGGCGACAGGCTGCCCGCCGCCATGGCGGTGGCCACCGCCATCTTCAGTGCCAGGCCTGGCTCCACGCCGCGGTTGCTGAAGACACACGGCCCCAAGGGCATCGGCGCCCTGTATGTACGGCGCAAGCGGCGACCGCAGCCAGCCCGGCGGGCCGGCCGACACCCCGCCGGACCGCCATACCCCCACGCTGTTGAACGCCGGCCAGCAACGCTGGTGGGGCTGGGACGGCGCCTTCGACAGCCTGTGGTCGCAGGCGCTGCAGCCGCTGCCGAGCCCACAGGAGACGGGCGGCGACCTGCGGCGCATGGCCAGCCTGCTGCGCAGCGACGCCAACCCGGCCTGCCTGTGGCGCCAGGCGCACGGCGCGCCGCCACCCGCTACGACCCGGCACCGAAGACCCGGCATCTGCTGGCCCGGCACCGCGACTTCGGTGACTTCAAGGTGCCGGGGCTGCGCCATGTGGCGCGCACCGCGCCCTGCCTGCACGACGGCCAGAAGGCCACGCTGGAGGCGGTGATCGACCACGACGACCGCCTCAGCCCCGACCGCCTGCATGCCGACGGCGAACAGATCCTGCGCCCGCTGCAGCTGGGCGGCAGCGGGCGCGCCGACCTGCTGGCCTTCCTGCGCAGCCTGGACGGCGGCGCCACGCCGGCCAGCGGTGCAGGCGGCAGCTGCCGGACTCGTCGACATGCCGGCCCGGAAACCCGGCGCCCACGCGGGCTGCTGGTCTGCCCGCATGGGCGGGGACGGCGTCGCGACGCATCATCCATACTGGCCTGAATTGCAGGAGTCGCCCATGCCGAACCTACACGTCAACGGCCGCGAACGCAGCCACGACGCCGAACCCGACACCCCGCTGCTGTGGGTGCTGCGCGAGCAGCTCGGCCTCACCGGCACCAAGTACGGCTGCGGCGTGGCCCAATGCGGCGCCTGCACCGTGCACATCGACGGCGTGCCCACCCGCAGCTGCGTGCGGCCGGTGGCCAGCGTCGGGCCGGGCGAGAAGATCACCACCATCGAGGGCCTGTCTCCCGACGGCCAGCACCCGCTGCAG
>JBBRVT010000015.1:0-22199 GCA_038246615.1 Burkholderiales bacterium | reverse complement strand
TTCACTTGCATGAAAATTCAATTCAGTGAGCGTTTAAAGTCCATAAGACCTCGACTCATCAGCAATGCCTCTCAGCACATCTAACTCGTCTTGGCACTCGCCTTCTAACGCCCACGCTTATCGGCTGTTGATTTTTAAAGAGCTACCTTGCGCCGCCCCTTAGGACGACGACAAAGAGATGGGATTCTGATTCGACGCTCGAGTCTTGTCAACCCTTTTGTGTACTGCTGGTGCATTCTTCTCGAAGAAGCGACCTGCAGTGCAGCCTTGGATTCTGTCATGTCGTCCGGACCGCGTCAACACCGAAAGTTGACCTTCTGGCGCTTCCGGTTTGGTGCGGTCACCTGAGCCCGGCCAACACAGCCCACCAATGTAGCACAGGTTTTGCGCGGTTTTGATGCATTGCATGGTGCGTGTGGCGGACAACGTTCTCGACTGTGGCTTGGGCTACCAGCCCCTGCTGCCCGGGATGGCCGCCGCTCGGGCTACACGTCAGACGCTGCGACTGCGCTGCGCCCAGCGCTCATTCATGGCGAGCCAGGTGGCGGCGGGGTCGGCGCTGGCCAATGCCGGACCGATTGCCTTGGCCAGTCGTGTGGTGTCTGCCCGCAGCACACGCTGCTTGACCGATGCGACCTGACTGGGGTGCATGGACAGGCTGCGCAGGCCCATGCCGAGCAGCAGATCTGTGAAGGCGATGTCGCCAGCCATCTCTCCACAAACGCTGACGGACTTGCCGGCCGCGTTGGCCGCAGCGACCACGTCGGCGATGAGCCGCAGCACCGCCGGATGCCATGGGTCGTAGAGGTGGGCGACGGCTTCGTCGGCGCGGTCGATCGCGAGGGTGTACTGGATCAGGTCGTTGGTGCCGATCGAGACGAAATCGAAGTGCTGCAAGAGGAAGGGCATCGTCATCGCGGCCGCCGGCACCTCGATCATGGCACCGAGTTCCACGTCGGTGAACGGAACACCGGCGTCCTGCAATTGCTGGCGTGCGCGCTCCAGCGCGTCCAGCGTGGCGATGATTTCGCTGCGATGGGCCACCATCGGGATCAGCACCCGCACCTTGCCGTAGGCGCTGGCCCGCAGGATGGCGCGCAACTGCTGCCGGAACATCGCTGGCTCTGACAGGCTCCAGCGGATGGCGCGCAGGCCAAGTGCCGGGTTCAGCGCGTGTTCGTGCCGCAGTTCGTGCACCGCCATGCGGTCCAGCGGCTTGTCGGCGCCGACATCAACCGTGCGGATCGTCACCGGCAACCCGGACATGGCCAGCACGGCGGCACGGTAGGCCTCGAACTGTTCGTCCTCGTCGGGCAGCTCGCCGTTGCGGTTCATGAACAGGAACTCGCTGCGGAACAGGCCGACGCCGACGGCGCCCGCCTCCAGCGCGTTGACCGCGTCTCCCGGCAGTTCGATGTTGGCCAGCAACTCGATTGCCTGGCCATCCAGCGTGACCGACGGCATGTGCCGCAGCCGGTGCAGTCGGGCCCGCTCCAGTTCGCTTTCACGTTGGCGGAACCGGTACTCCTCCAGCACGATGGGCGTCGGATTGACCACGACCACACCGGTGTCGCCGTCGATGATCAGCCAGTCGTCCTGCCGCACCAGCCGGCTGGCCTCGCGCGCGCCGACCACGGCGGGAATGTCCATGCTGCGCGCCACGATGGCCGTGTGGGACGTGCGGCCGCCGACGTCGGTGACGAAGCCCTTGAATACGCTGCCCTTGAACTGCAGCATGTCGGCTGGCGCGATGTCGTTGGCCACCAGTACCAGCGGATCGCCGTTGCCCTGGTCGCGCGCGTGGCCCACCTGCGGCATCAGCGACTCTTGCTTGGCCAGCGCCCGCAGCACCCGCTCGGCCACCTGCTCGATATCGGCTTTGCGCTCGCGCAGGTACTCGTCGTCCATCTCGTCGAACTGACGCACCAGCACATCGGTCTGGGCGGTCATCGCCCACTCGGCGTTGTAGTGCCGCACCTCGATCCAGTGCCGGGTGGCCTCGGTCAGCATCGGGTCGTGCAGCAGCATCAGGTGCACATCGAGCAGCGCGGCCAGCTCGGGCGGCGCCTCGGGCGGAAGATCGTCCTTGAGCGTGGTGATCTCCTGCACGACCGTGTCGCGCGCATGACGCAGGCGCGCTACCTCGGCGGGCAGATAGGCAGCGTCGATGAAGTAGTGCGCCACGTCCGCCCGACTGGCGGCCACCAGCACGGCTCGGCCGATGGCGACCCCGCGGGAGACCGGCTGACCGAACATCTGGATGCTCATACGACGACTTTAGCAGCGCACCTGAGGGGGCGGGCAGTGCCAACCAGCAGGCGGGGATGACCCGGCTGTCGGCGGGGTCGGCCGGCCAGCCGGGGCCACAGCGCCTACTGGCCCTCGCCGAACCTGTCGTCGATCAACGCCAGCAGCGCACTCATGGCGGCCTGCTCGTCGGGGCCTTCGGTCTCCAGCTCGACTTCGCTGCCCAGGCCTGCGGCCAGCATCATCACGCCCATGATGCTCTTGGCGTTGATACGCCGGCCGCTGCGCGCCATGTGCACGTCGCACTGGAAGCTGCCCGCCAGCTTGGTGAGCTTGGCCGACGCGCGGGCATGCAGGCCCAACTTGTTACTGATTCTGGCGGTCGTCCGGATCATGGCTGACAGGCTTCTGGGCCTGGTTCTGCGGTCGGGTGACGGCCACCGCCATCACGCCCTGGGCGGCGCCGGCCAGAGCCAGTGCCACCATGTCGTCCAGCGACTTCTGGCGGTAGTTCAAGGCGCGCCACAGCATCGGCACGTTGACGCCGGCCACCACGCGCACACCGGGCTGCTCGGCCAGCTGGCGGGCGATGTTGCAGGGCGTGGCGCCGAACACATCGGTGAGGATCAGGGTCTCAGCCGTGCCCAGCGTGGCCAGCCGCTGCTGCGCCTCGGCCAGCGCCACATCGCCGGTGGCGGTGGCAGACACGTCATACACCGCCAAGGCCCGATCGGCCTCCGGGAAGGTGTGCAAGGCCGTCTCGCGCAGGGCACTGGCAAGCGGTGTGTGGGCAATGATGAAGAGGCCGATCATGGCGGGGAATGCGAGGCGCAACCCATTATCAGCGTGCCGCCTGCAAGGCTGGCGCACGATGCTGCCGCCAGCGCCATGCGTTGAGCCACAGGAATGACAGCGCGCAGGCCAGTGCAAAGCCTGCAAAGGCCGCCTGGTAGGCCGGCACCAGGCCCCAGCCCAATGCGCGCAACGCATCGATGGCCAGGCCGATGCCCCACTGCAGCAAGAAGACGCCAGAAAAGATGACGAAGTTGAAGGCCGACAAGGCCCTGCCGGCCAGTGCCGCCGGGAACACCTGCGCCACCGCCGGCTGCGCCAGCGACACCACGCTGGTGGACACGCACCACAGAGCCCAGAGCCAAACGCTGGCGTGCTGCGCCTGCCAGACGATCAGCCCCAGCAGCAGCACGCCCAGCGGCCACACCCGCGCAATCAAACGCTCGCCGGCCCAGCCCGCCCGCGTGAGCAGCGGCATCACCAGCCCCCAGCAGAAGAAGGCCACCAGCATCGCCAGGTTGACCAGGAACAAGGCCTGAGCGGCCTGTACCGGGCTGCGACCGCCGACCTGGGTGAGCCACGGGCCGATCCAGAGCGACTGCATGGCGATCATCCCGCCGTAGGCGAAGAATCCCAGCGGCGCTACCCGCAGGAAGGCCGGGTGGCAGAAGACCTGGCGGTAGCCTGCAGCTGCGGCGGGCACGGGCGTGCCCCGTTCGGCCAATGGCGCCGCGTCGCGCGGCACCAGCAGAGCCAAACCCACCATGGTCAGCGCCAAGCACACCGCCACGGCCATGAACAGGCCACGCCAGCCGAACAGCGGCAGCAGCCACTGCACCGGCAGCGTGGACGCCAGCATGCCCAGCGAGCCCGTCATCAGCATCCAGGAGTTGGCCCGCAGCTGCGCTCCAGTTGAAAAGTGGTGGCGAAAGCAGGTCAGCGGTGCCATCAGGCAGGCCGATACGCCGACACCGATCAGCAGGCGCGCCAGCAGCAACTGCGGCAAGGTGGCCGCCGCAGCGAATGCGATGCAGCCGCACACGGCCGCCGTCAGGCAGGCCAGCAGCACCCGCTGCGGGCCCCAGCGGTCGAGGGCGCTGCCCAGTGGCAGCTGCATCAGCGCAAAACCCAGGAAGTAGGCGCCGGCCAGCAGCCCCAGCTGGCCGGCCGCCAGGCCCAGCTCGGAACTGAACACCGGTGCCAGCGTGGCCGTGACGGCGCGCAGCAGGGCCGCGAAGAAATAGACGGCGGCAAACGCCAGGAAGATGGCGAGCGCCCGGCGCAGGCCCGGGCCGGCGCCTGCCATGCTCAAGGCAGCACCTTCAGGGCCTCGAAGAACGGCGCGGCACGTGCATCGTCGGCCTGCGGGCCGATCACCGCTGCCTGGTAAACCCGCGTGCCGTGCGCGAACACCTGCACCTGCTCGGCCACGGCCTGGCCGCCTGGCAGCCGCCCCTGCAGGCGCCAATGCCTGGCGGCAGGCTGGGGGGTCATGCCTGGCACCAGGGCTGGCCGTTCCGCGTCGACCCGGCCCTGCACGTTGGCACGCGCCGCCTGGCCCAGCGCCTGCAACACCGGCATCACCCGGGCCGGATCGCCCAGCTCGGCAGAGGCCAGCGCGAAGGTGTGCTGGTCGGCGCTGCAGGCCAGCATGGTCAGCACCACAGGCTGACCGGCCAGCACCACCTGGCGCTGCTGGCTGGCCGGCTTGCAGGGAAGTGCGGCCACCAGCGACCAGCCCTCAGGCTGCAGCTGGCGCCAGTCGAGTGCGGCGGTGCAGCCAGTCACCAGCGCCGTCGCCAGCCCAGTGGCCAACAGCGCCGCCGCCAGCAGCGCCCTGCGCCGGGCGTCGCCTTCGCGCGCACCTGTTCGGCCGCTCCAACCGTGGACTTGAGACATCCGCTGGATTATCCCGACCCGAAGCGTGCGAGGCTGCCGTGACGCTTGTCACGGGCGACCAAATGACGGCTGAAGCAGCGGTTGTTGCACAGATGGCACGCGGCAACATGCGGGCTCACCGGTTCGCCGCTGACCACCCCGCCGGACCCGAGCCAACCATGTTGCTTGACACCACCTTGCCCATGCCCAACCTGCCCCACCAGTTGCCGCGGCCGCCGGCGCCCGCGCCGGCTGCGCCAACCCATCCGAGCCTGGGCGATGTGGTGGCCCGCATCGGCGCCGAAGTGTCGGCACCGCTGACCGCCGCGCTCGACCGGGTGCTGGCGCTGGCCAGCACCGGCCGCATCGACCGACCCGGACTGCAGGCACTGCGCAGCGAGATCGACGGCGCGCGCCGGGTGGGCCTGCGCGGGCAGCAGATCGCGCGTCTCGCCAGCGGTGAGGTGCGCCAGAGCGTGGAGCGGCTGGATCTGCCGCAGAGTCTGCGGGCCGTGCTGGACGGCCAGCCCGCGCATGCCAACGGCCAGGCCATCACCGTGCCGCAGGCACCCAACCGGGCCGAGGTGCTGTGCGATGCCAGCCTCCTGCATGCGGTGCTGGACGCCGCTGCCGCCTGGAGCGGCGCGCTGGCGCGCACCCCCGTGGATTGGCGCATCGACGTCAAGCCCTGGCCGGTGCGGGCCCGGGTGACCTGCCGTCTGGCCCACCCGAACGCCGGCGCTGCAGCATCAGCCCCCGAGCTTGACACGCTGGACTGGCTGATGCTGCGCTACACCGCCGACATCGCCGGCGTGCTGGTGCAGCGCCAGGACAGCCCCAGCCACACCCAACTGACGCTGGAATTCCTGAACACGGTGAACAGCACGCTGGAGGGCGCCGCAGCGGTCGATCTGGTGGCCGCCGGCGATGGCGGCCACCAGTCCATCGCCGGTTGCCAGGTGCTGGTGCTGGCCTCGCAGCGCAGCACACGCCAGCGCCTGCGCGAGGCCCTGCACGGCCAGGACCTGCTGATCGACCATGTGTCGACCGTGGCCGATGCGGCGCTGTACTGCCAGGACGGCGCACCCCAGGTGCTGCTGTTCGAGTCGGCCTTCCAGGGTGAGGCGCTGGCGGCCCTTCTGGCCGACCTGGACCGCAGCGCACCCGGCGCGGTGCTGATCGAGGTGCTGCCGGCCGGGCAGGACTGCGAGATGAGCGCGGTCGGCATCAACCCGGTCACCCGGCTGGGGCCGGACGCCCTGCGCAACATGCTGGTGCCGGTGATGGTGCTGGAGCTGGGGCGCGCGGGCCACGGCTGACCGCACCGCAGGGGCCTGGGCCTGGGCCGGGCCTCAGCCGCCGAACACCTTGCGCAAGATGGCGCTGCCGGTGCCGAGCGGGTCCTGGCGGATCTTGCGCTCCTCCTCGCCGATCACCAGGTAGAGCCCGTCCAGGCTCTTGCCGGTGACATAACGCTGGATGTTGGCGTCATCACCCTGGAGCAGGCCCAGCTTGGCGGCCTTGCCGGCCACGGCATTGAACTTGCCGGCCAGCGCCACCTTCTCGGTGGCGCGTGTGACGATGGGCAGGAACTGTTCAGCCAGCGGGCCGCGCGTCTTGCGGGCAAAGAAGTCGGTGACCGAGGTGCCACCGCCGCGCACGATCTTCAACGCATCGTCCACCGACATCGACTTGACGGTGTTCACCAGCAGGGTGCGGGCCTGCGGCACGGCGGCCTCGGCGGCGCGGTTCATCGCGGTGACGAGCTCGTCCACCTTCCTCTGACCGCCGGTGGCCTTCAGCAGCCGGGCGGCATCGTTCAGGAAGCCCGGCAACGCGATGCGCACCTTCGGATTGCCCAGAAAACCGTCACTGCGGCCAAGCAAATCCACCGCCGCGTTGGCGCCGCGCTCCAGCGCAGTGCGCACGCCTTGCGCCGCCTCGGATTCATTGAACCCGGCGGCCCGGACCGGGTAGACCACCCCCCAGCCGGTGATCAACACCCCTGCCGTAAACTGCCTGCGCTGCATCGAATTTCTCCGCATGTCCGTGTCCCGCCGCCATCTTGCCACCGCCGCCGCCGCCGTCGTTACAGTCGTTGCCGTCGTGGCTGCAGGGTGGCTGGCCGTCAGCCGCAGCGCCACGCATGAACCCGCGCCGCAGGTGGACTACACCCTGCTGGACGGCAGCAAGCGCAATACCGCACAGCTCCAGGGCCAGGTGGTGCTGGTGAACTTCTGGGCCACCAGCTGCGCCACCTGCGTGGCCGAGATGCCGCAGATCATGGCCACCTACGAGAAGTACAAGGGCCAGGGCTACCAGACCCTGGCGGTGGCGATGCGCCACGACCCACCCGCCTACGTGTCCGACTTCGCGCAGTCGCGCAGGCTGCCCTTCGGGGTGGCCATCGACAACACCGGCGCCATCGCCATGGGTTTCGGCGATGTGCGGCTGACGCCGACCAGCTTCCTGATCAACAAGCGCGGCGAGATCGTCAAGCGCTATGTGGGCACGCCGGATTTCGAAGCGCTGCACACCCTGGTGGAAAAGCTGCTGGCCGAGCGTTGAGGGGCAACGGCGCTGGGTCAGTTCAGCCCGGCGCCGGCAGCCTGCTGGTCGGCGTGGTAGCTGCTGCGCACCATCGCACCCACGGCAGCATGGCTGAAGCCCATCGCCTGCGCCTCGGCCTCGAACATCTTGAAGGTGTCGGGGTGCACATAGCGGCGCACCGGCAAGTGGTGGCCGCTGGGTGCGAGGTACTGGCCGATGGTGAGCATGTCGATGCCGTGGGCGCGCATGTCGCGCATCACCTGCAGGATCTCGTCATCGGTCTCGCCCAGGCCCACCATGATGCCGCTCTTGGTGGGGATGTGCGGGAACAGCGCCTTGAACTTCTTCAGCAGATTCAGGCTGAAGGCGTAGTCGCTGCCCGGGCGTGCCTCCTTGTACAGGCGCGGCGCGGTTTCCAGATTGTGGTTCATCACGTCGGGCGGGGCGGCCTGCAGGATCTCCAGTGCACGCTCGTCACGGCCGCGGAAATCGGGCACCAGAATCTCGATGCGGGTGGCGGGTGATTGCGCGCGCACCTGGCGGATGCAATCGACGAAATGGCCGGCACCGCCGTCGCGCAGGTCGTCGCGGTCGACGCTGGTGATGACCACGTACTTCAGCCGCAGCGCGGCGATGGTCTTGGCCAGGTTGGCGGGCTCGTCGGCGTCCAGCGGGTCGGGCCGGCCATGGCCCACGTCGCAGAACGGGCAGCGGCGGGTGCACTTGTCGCCCATGATCATGAAGGTGGCCGTGCCCTGGCCGAAGCATTCACCGATGTTCGGGCAGCTGGCTTCTTCGCACACGGTGTGCAGCTTGTGCTCGCGCAGGATCTGCTTGATCTCGTAGAAGCGGGTGCTGGGGCTGCCGGCCCTCACCCGGATCCAGTCGGGCTTCTTCAACGTCTCTGCGGCAACCACCTTGATGGGGATGCGCGCGGTCTTGGCCTGGGCCTTCTGCTTGGCCGTGGCGTCGTAGGTGGCGGCCGGCTCGGCCTGGCGGGTGGTGTTGTCGGTGGCCATGGTGTTGCGTGCCCGCAGGCGGTGGAAGGGTCAGGGCGTGAACTGCGCGGCGAGGCGGCTGCCCAGTTGCTGCGCGACTGTCGCCCAGTCAGTGCAAACCCCGAGTCTAGCGAGGTCGACGGTCTGCAGGCCGGCATGGCCGCAGGGGTTGATGCCGGCAAAGGGTGCCAGGTCCATCGCCACGTTCAGCGCCACGCCGTGGTAGGTGCAATGGCGGCTGACCTTGATGCCCAGCGCCGCCACCTTGCCCAGGCCGGCAAACGGGTCGCCGCCCGGCGCGGGGCCGGTGAGCCGGGCGTGGCTGTGCGGGTCGGCCAGGCGCACATAGATGCCGGGTGCGCCGGCCACCCGGTGGCCGGTGATCTGGTGCAGTTCCAGCACCTTCAGCACCGCTTGCTCCAGCCGGTAGACAAACTCCTTGACGTAGATGCCCAGGCGCCGCAGGTCGACCAACGGATAGGCCACCACCTGGCCGGGGCCGTGGTAAGTCACCTGGCCGCCGCGGTTGCTGGGCACCACCGGGATGGCGCCAGGGTTCAGCAGGTGTTCGGCCTTGCCGGCCAGGCCCTGGGTGTAGACCGGGTCGTGCTCGACCAGCCACAGCGCGTCGGGTGTGTCGCCGGTGCGGGCCGCGGTGAAGGCGCGCATGGCCTCCAACGTCGGCGCATAGGGCTGGCGCCCCAGGGTGCGGACCTGCATGCAGCAGCCGGCGCTACAGCACCACCTTGACCATCGGGTGCGTGCTCAGCGTGCGGTACAACTCATCGAGCATCTCCCGGCTGGTGGCGGTGACGGTGAGCGTCAGCCCCAGGTACTTGCCGCCGCTGCTGGGGCGCTGCTCGACGGTGCTGGCGTCGAAGCCCGGGTCGAACTGGCGCGCCACCGCCACCATGGCCTCCAGGTAGCCCGGTGCCTGCGCACCCATCACCTTGATGGGGAACGCGCTGGGGTAAGTGATCAGCGATTGCCCGGGCGGGATGGGGGGCGTGGCAGCAGCCATGGCAGACAGGTGCTCACTCAGATCGACTGTTCAAGCTTGGCGCGCTGGTAGGCCTCGTGCAGGCGCGCGTACACCGGCCCGGGCTTGCCGCGCAGCGCGCCGTGGCCCACCAGTTCGCCGTCCAGCCGGGTGACGGGCAGCAGCTCCTTGGTGGCCGACGAGAGGATCAGCTCGTCGGCAGCGCGCACGTCGCTCTCGGCGATCGGCCGCAGGTTGTAGGCGATGCCCATCTCTTCGCACAGTTCGGCCAGCAGGTCGTAGCGGATGCCTTCGAGCACATGCTCGCTCTTGGGCGGGCCCAGCAGCGCGCCCTCCTGCACCACCCACACGTTGCTGGCCGCAGCCTCGGTGAGCCAGCCGTCGCGGAACATCACCGTCTCCGCCGCGCCATGGTCGGCCGAGATCTGCCGCGCCAGCACATTGCCCAGCAGCGAGATGCTCTTGATGTCGCCGCGCTCCCAGCGGAAATCCCGGGCGGTGACGCAGGCCACGCCTTGGTGGCGCTGCTCGGCGGACGGCGACTTCATCGGGCTGGTCATCACGAACACCGTGGGTGTGATGCCCTCGGGCATCACATGGTCGCGCAGCGCCACGCCGCGGGTGATCTCGATGTAGACCATCTGGTCGTCGGCCGGCTGCGCTGCCACCAGTTCACGCACCAGGGCCAGCCAGCCGTCGTGCGTGTGCGGGTTGGGGATGCGCAGCTTGACCAGGCTGCGCGCCAGCCGGGTCATGTGCTCGTCGAAGCGGAAACAGCGCCGGCCATAGACCGGGATCACCTCGTAGATGCCGTCGCCGAAGATGAAGCCCCGGTCCAGCACCGAGATCTTGGCGTCGCGCAGCGGCAGGGTCTGGCCGTTGAGGTGGCAGAGGGTGTCGGGCAGCACGGTGGCGGTCATGGCGGGCCTTTCAGGCAGGGTGCGGTGCCAGCTTAGCGGAACGGCGCGCTGCTGCTTCGATCCAGATCACTTGATCCACAGGCGGATCGAGTCCCAGGCACGGCCCAGCAAGCCGGCTTCGGGCACCGCCTGCAGCACCACCAGCGGCACGCTCGCCAGCCTGGTGCCGGCGCCGGTGGTGACATCGATGCTGCCCACGCGCTGGCCCTGGGTGAGCGGGGCCACCAGCGGGTCGGTGCGGGCGACGGCGGTCTTGAGCTTGTCGCCCTCACCCTTGGGCACCGTCACCAGCACCGGCTGCTGCGCGCCCAGCGCGGCCGTGGCGGCCTGGCCCTTCCACACCGGCACGGTGGCCACCGGCTTGCCGCCTTCGAAAAGGCGCACCGCGTCCCAGGCGGTATAGCCCCAGTTCAGCAGCTTCTGGCTCTCGCTGGCGCGGGCCTCGCGCGAAGCGGTGCCCATCACCACGCTGATCAGCCGTCGCTTGCCGTTGGGGAAATCACGCTGTGCACTGGCCACCAGGCAGTAACCGGCGGCCTCGGTGTAGCCGGTCTTCATGCCGTCGACCGCCGGGTCGCGCCCCAGCAGCATGTTGCGGTTGTCCTGCTTGATGGCATTGAAGGTGTAGTTGCGCAGCCCGTAGTAGGTGGCGTAGTAATCGGGGAAGTCGCGCACGACGTGCGCAGCGATCAAGGCCAGATCACGCGCACTGCTGTAGTGGCCGGGCTCGGTCAGGCCGGTCACGTTCTTGAACTGGGTGTTCTTCAGGCCCCAGGCCTGGGCCTGTCGGTTCATCATCGCCACGAAGGCATCGAGCGAGCCGCCGACGCCTTCGGCCAGCGCCACCGAGGCGTCGTTGCCGGAGACAGCGACCATGCCGCGCAGCAGTTCGTCGACCTTGGGCGTCATCTTCGGGTCGATGAACATCAGCGAGCCCCCGCCCTTGCGCTCGGACCAGGCCCGCAGCGACACCGGCAGTGTCTGCTCCAGCGTCAGCTTCTTGGCCTTCAGCGCATCGAACACCAGCCAGGCGGTCATCAGCTTGGTCAGCGACGCCGGGTCGGCCTGGACATCGGCCTGGCGCTCGGCCAGCACCTGGTCGCTCTGCACATCCAGCAGCAGATAGGCCTTGGCGGCCACCTCGGGCGGCACTGGCGCCTGGGCGTGGGCGGGCAGCAACGGGGCGCAGGCCAGCAACAGGGCCAGCAGGTTCAGGAGCAATCGGTTCATCGGGATCCGCAGGGAAGGGAGAGAAAGGCTGGTTCAGGCGTGCCAGGACTGGACGACCTGGGCTTTCAACAGCGGCAGCTGGCCGTGGAAGAAGTGGCCGACGCCGGGCAGCACGATCACCGGCAGCACCTGCGGCCGGGCCCAGTCCAGCGTGGCGGCCAGCGGCACCACGTCGTCGGTCTCGCCGTGGATCACCACGGTGTCGGGCGCCACGGTCGCCGGCATGGCAAAGCGGCTGGTGGCCGGGCCCACCAGCACCAGGCGCTCGACCGGGGCGCCGGCCTGCAGCCGGCTGGCCGCCTGCGCGGCCACGTAGCCGCCGAAGGAGAAGCCGCCCAGCGCCAGCGGCAGGCCCGGGTGGGCGGCTCGCTCGGCGTCGATCACCGCCAGCGCGTCGTCGACCTCGCCGCGGCCGTTGTCCCACTGGCCGGCCGAGCCGCCGACGCCGCGGAAGTTGAAGCGCACCGTCCGGTAGCCCAACTGCAGGAAGGCGCGTGACAGCGTCTGCACCACCTTGTTGTCCAGCGTGCCGCCGAACTGCGGATGCGGGTGGCACAGCACCACCGTGCCGCGCGGCGTGCCGGCAGGCACATCGGTGGCGCACTCCAGCGCGCCGGCCGGGCCGGCGATGCTGCTGCGCTGGGTGTCCTGCTGCATGCAATGCGCCGGGCTCAGCGGCCCACGTCGGGCGGCAGGCGCAGGCGCTCGACCGGCTTGCCCTGCTTCAAGTGCGACGCGACGATCTCGTCGATGTCGGCGTTGTCGACAAAGGTGTACCAGGTCTCGTCTGGGTAGACCACGGCCACCGGGCCGCCGGCGCAGCGGTCCAGGCAGCCGGCCTTGTTGACCCGCACGCCGCCGGCGCCGGCCAGCCCTGCGGCCTTGACCTGCTGCTTGCAGTGGTCGAAGCCGGCCTGCGCGCCGTTGCCGGCGCAGCAGGCCTCGCCCTTGCTGCGCTGGTTCAGGCAGAAGAAGATGTGGTGTTTGTAGTAGCTCATGAATGCAGGATTGTAGGGATCGGCCGTACAAACCCTGAGCAGCCTCACGCGAGCCGAATGCCCAGCGGCGATGCTGGATCAGCGCCGGCCGGCGCGCCCCAGCAGCCAGGCCATGGCCGCGTAGGGCCACAGCCAGCCCAGCCACTGCGCCACGCCGTGGAAGCGCACGAAGCGGCCCTGCTCCCAGCCCTGCAGGCTGTCGGCGAAGTAGGGGTCGGTGGGCGCGCCGTGTACCAGCACCACCAGGCCGCTGAAGGCCACCAGCGCCAGCGTACCGGCCATGCGCGGGCGCAGCCACAGCCCGGTCAGGGCCAGCAGCACGGCCACGCCCATCGCCGCCAGGGTGCCTGGAGTGCGCCAGGCCAGTGCATGGTCGGGGCCGAAGTTCAGCGCCGTCGACAAGGTGGTGGCGCCCACCGCCATCCCCGCCGCGCCGATTGCCAGGCCCAGCCGCCGCCAGCCCGGCCGCGCCGCCGCAAACGCCAGCAGGCAGGGCGACAGCAGGCCGAGCATCACCGCCATCGCCTCGGCCTGGGGCGACAGCGCCGCCGGCGCGTCCAGCGACGGCAGCAGCCAGTCGGACACCGGCTGCGCCCAGGGCACATCGGCCAGCAGCGCCGCCGCCGCATCGCGCAGCACCTCGCCCACCTGGCCCAGGCCCAGCGGCACCGGCGTCGGGAACAGCAGGGCCACCGGCCACAGCACCAGCAGCGCCAGCGCGCCGGCGTTGCCGCGCTCCAGCCAGCGTTCGCGGGCGGTCTGCCAGCGCCGCAGCAGCCCCAGGCCCTGCGCCAGCCAGGCCAGCAGCGCGCCCAGGGCGGCGCCGGCGGCGTTCAGCACCCAGTCGAGCGACGACGGCACCCGCGGCGGCAGCAGCTGCTGGGTGAGCTCCATCGCATACGACAGGCTGACGCCCAGCAGCAAGCCCAGGCCCAGCGCCGCCAGCGGGCTGCGGCCGTGGCGCAGCTGCGCCAGTGCCACCAGGCCGCCCAGCGGCGCATAGGCCAGCAGGTTGCCGGTGATGTCGAACGGGATGAAGTAACGCGGCCAAGGCAGCCGCAGCAGTTGCCAGGCGGGCACGCCGGGCGGCCAGCGCCAGCCGTCGAACGGGAACAGGCTGGCGTAGACGATCAGCCCGGCCCAGGCCCAGGCCAGCGGTACGGCCGAACTGCGATCACCGCCGGGGCCGCTGCGCACCGCTGGCCACTCTGCCGTCGGCTAGAACGGCCTGACGACGGCCAGCACCACGATGCCGATGAACAGCAGCACCGACACCTCGTTGAACACCCGGAACCAGCGGTGGCTGCGGCGGTTGCTGAACTGCTCGAAGCGGCGCAGGTGGCTGCGGCACATGTGCTGGTAGCCGATCACCACCACCACCAGGGCCAGCTTGGCATACAGCCAGCCGCTGCCGGCAAAACGGCCTGCGCCATAGCCCAGCCACAGCCAGGTGCCCAGCACCAGCGCGACCGCCATCAGGATGTTGGTGAAGCGGTCGAGCTTGTGGCCCATCAGCAGCAGGCGCTCGCGCTCGGCATGGCTGTCGGCGGGCACCATCGCCAGGTTGACCAGGATGCGCGGCAGGTAGAACAACCCGGCAAACCAGCTGGCCGTGAAGACAATGTGGAAGGCCTTGACCCACAAGTAGGCAGCACTCATGGCGGCATTATCACGATGGCTGCGGCGGGGCCGCCCGGCCGGCGCCGGTGGCTGCCGGATCGCCCAAAAAAGAACCCCAGCCACTGGGGCTGGGGCGGCAAGCCTTGTCGCTGTCATCACGCCAAGGCACCTGCTCAGGGAGGAAAAGCAGGGGGCGATCACCTCGCGGCAACCACCCGACACGATATTAGCAGATTGGTTTCGTGCGCCAGCGCCGGGTGCGCGCACAGTTCTGGGCGTGTCATGCAGGCGACGGCCTGCCCGTCTCGGCAGCCGAGAATGCCGCGCACAGACGATTCTCCAGGAGTGTTGACGCCATGGCCCTGCCCCCCCTGCCCGCCTTTCCGGCCAGCCGCCCGCGGCGCCTGCGCCGTGATGCCTTCACCCGCGCGCTGGTGCGCGAGCACCATCTGCATGCCAGCGACCTGATCCTGCCGGTGTTCGTGCACGACGGCCATGACCGGGTGCAGGACGTGCCCAGCATGCCCGGCGTGCAGCGCCTGTCGATCGACCGGCTGATGGGCCTGGCCGAGCAGTGCGTGCAGCTGGACGTGCCGGTGATCGCGCTGTTTCCGGTGATCGACGCGAGCCTGAAGACGGCCGATGGCCGCGAAGCCACCAACCCCGACGGCCTGGTGCCGCGCACGGTGCGGGCGCTGAAAGACCGCTTCCCGCAACTGGGCGTGCTGTGCGACGTGGCACTCGACCCGTTCACCAGCCATGGGCAGGACGGCCTGCTCGACGAGAGCGGCTACATCATCAACGACGCCACGGTGGCGGTGCTGACCAGGCAGGCGCTGGTGCAGGCCGGCGCCGGTGTGGACATCGTCGCGCCCAGCGACATGATGGACGGCCGCATCGGCGCCATCCGCAGCGCGCTGGAAGGCGCGGGCCACATCCACACCCGCATCATGGCCTACAGCGCCAAGTACGCCAGCGCCTTCTACGGCCCGTTCCGCGACGCGGTGGGCTCGGCGGCCAACCTGGGCAAGAGCGACAAGAGGGCTTACCAGATGGACCCCGGCAACAGCGACGAGGCGCTGCGCGAGGTGGGCCTGGACATCGCCGAGGGCGCCGACATGGTGATGGTGAAGCCCGGCATGCCGTACCTCGACATCGTGCGCCGGGTGAAGGATGAATTCCGCGTGCCCACCTTCGCCTACCAGGTGAGCGGCGAGTACGCCATGCTGAAGGCCGCCGCCGCCAACGGCTGGCTCGACGGCGACGCGGTGATGATGGAAAGCCTGCTGGCCTTCAAGCGTGCCGGTGCCGACGGCGTGCTGACCTACTTTGCGCTGGACGCCGCGCGCAAGCTCAAGCAGGGCTGATTCAAGCAGGGCTGATCAGCGCGCGTAGGGGTCGTGCAAGCCCAGGCCCAGCAGGATGGCGCTCTCGCGCGCCTCCATGGCCTGGGCCTCGGCCTCGTCGGCATGGTCCAGCCCCTGGGCGTGCAGCGCGCCGTGCACCAGCAGGTGGGCCGCGTGGTCGGCCACCGCCAGTCCGAGGTCGGCCGCCTCGCGCTGCAGCACACCGCAGGCCAGCACCAGGTCGGCCACCACCACCGGCGCATGCTGATAGTCGAAGGTGAGCACGTTGGTGGCGTGGTCCTGCGCGCGGAAGTCGTGGTTCAGCTGCCGGCCTTCGGTGTCATCGACAACCCGCACCGTGATCTCGGCCGGCGCATCGAGCGCGGCGCACAGCCAGCGCTGCACCTGGTGGCGCGGCAGCAGCGGCCGCAGCGTGGCGTCGGCAAACTGCAGCGACAGGCGCAGATCAGCGCGGCGGATCACCGGGTCTGCCGGCTGTCGCCGGCGGCCTCATAAGCCTCGACGATGCGCGCCACCAGCGGGTGGCGCACCACGTCGGCGGCGCTGAAGTGGCTGAAGGCGATGCCGCGCACGCCCTGCAGCACGGCGGCGGCGTCGATCAGGCCGCTGCCGCTGCCCTTGGGCAGGTCGACCTGGCTCACGTCGCCGGTCACCACCGCGCGGCTGCCGAAGCCGATGCGGGTGAGGAACATCTTCATCTGCTCGGGCGTGGTGTTCTGCGCTTCGTCGAGGATGACGAAGGCATTGTTCAGCGTGCGCCCGCGCATGAAGGCCAGCGGCGCCACCTCCAGCAGGCCTTTCTCGAAGGCCACCTGCACCCGCTCGGGGCCCATCAGGTCGTACAGCGCGTCGTACAGCGGGCGCAGATAGGGGTCGACCTTCTGCGCCAGGTCGCCGGGCAGGAAGCCCAGACGCTCGCCCGCCTCCACCGCCGGCCGGGTGAGCACGATGCGCTGCACGCCGCTGCGCTCCAGCGCATCGACCGCGCAAGCCACCGCCAGGAAGGTCTTGCCGGTGCCGGCCGGGCCGATGCCGAAGGTGATGTCGTGGCTGAGTATGTGGTGCAGGTACTGCACCTGATTGGGCGTGCGCCCGCGCAGGTCGGCGCGCCGGGTGTGCAGATTGATGGCATCGGCACCGGGCGGCAGGGCCGCCGTGTCGTTGCCGGGCCCGCCGGAGGTGCCGGACAGCGCACTGCGTGCCTCCACCAGCGCCAGCTGCAGCGCCTCGGCTGTGATCGGCTGCGCGGCGCGTTCATACAGACTCTGCAGCAGGGCCAGCGCCCGTGTCGCCTCGGCCCGGCCGCCATCGACCCGGAAGGCCGAGTCACGCCGGCTGATGCGCACCGCCAGTGCCGCCTCGATGCTGCGCAGGTGGGCGTCGAAGGCGCCGCTGAGGTGCGCCAGGCGCAGGTTGTCGGTGGGCTCGAAGGTGTGGCGCAGGATCACGGTGCGGGCCCGTCGGCAGCGGCGGGACTGTGGGGCTGGGGCCCGGATTCTCCGCCGATCGGCCCGACGGTGCATCCCGCACAATTCGCCGCCATGCCCTTGCCCGCCCGGCCCGACCGCCCGCCCGCTGGCCCGCCGCATGCCCGCCGGCATGCGCCGTGGCCAGCGCTGCTGGCCGTCCTGCTGCTGGCACTGCTCACGCCGCTGGCGGGCAGCGCCTGGGCCGCACCGGTGCAGTGGCTCACCCAGGCCCGCATGCTGCCGCTGCAGCCTGGCCAGGCTGCCGACTGGAGCCGCGCCCAGCCAGTGCAGCTGCCAGATGACTGGGCCACCAGCCGGCCGGCGCAGCAGGGCCTGGTGGCTTACCGCCTGGCCCTGCCAGCGCCTGTGCCAGCGGCCGTCCACGGTGCGGGCGACAGCACGCTGTACGGCCTGTCGATCGAGCGCGCCTGCAGCGTGGTGGCAGTGTGGCTGAACGGCCAGATGATCCATGAAGGTGGCCGCTTCGACGAGCCGGTGTCGCGCCACTGCCACCGGCCGCAGCTGGTCGCCGTGCCGGCCGCGCTGCTGCGGCCCGAAGGCAATGTGCTGGAGCTGCGCATCCGCGGCTATGCACTGGCCGAGGTGAGCTCGCGACAGCGCGCTGGCGGGCTGTCGGCGGTGGAATTCGGCCGCTACGAGACGGTGGCAGCCCGCCATGCGCGCCAGCTGCTGTTCGCCATCCGCCTGCCCGAGGTGATGAGCGGCGCCCTGCTGCTGATGGGCAGCTTCATGTTCGTGCTGGGCTGGTTCAACCGCGCGCAGAGCTACCTGGCCTACTTCGGCGCGCTGATGGTGGGCTGGTCGCTGCTGCTGGCGCGGCTGTGGGCGGGCGACCTGCCGGTGGGCAACCGCAGCGCCGAGCTGGCACTGGCTGCGCTGATGGCCTTCATCACACTGGCGACGGTGCAGTTCCTCATGCGCTATGCCGGTCACCGGCTGCGCTGGCTGGATGTGGCGCTGCCGGCGCAATGCCTGCTGATGCCGGCCACACTGCTGGGGCTGGAGCCGCAGCGGCTGTACCTGGCGTCGGGCGTCTGGTACATCGCGCTGTCGGCGCAGGTGCTGGCCGCCGCTGTGCTCTACCTGCTGCAGGCGCAGCGCCAGCGCAGCCGCCAGCTGTGGCCCATGGCCACGTTGCTGGGCGTGGTGGCGCTGTCGCTGGTGGTGGAGCTGATCGCACAGGGCTGGCGGCTGCACAGCCAGGTGCTGCATGTGGCGCAGCTGCTGCCGGCACTGGGCTTCCTGGCGCTGGGCCTGCGCCTGGTGCAGCAATATGGCCGCGCCTTGCAGACGGCAGAGCAGACCCGCGCCGAGCTGGAGGTGCGCATCCGCGAGGCCACGGCGCAGATCGAGCGCAACTTTGCGCAGCTCTCCGAGCTGAAGGTCGAGCAGGTGACCGAGCGTGAGCGCAAGCGCATCGCCGCCGACCTGCACGACGACCTGGGCGCCAAGCTGCTGACCATCGTGCACACCAGCGACAGCGAGCGCATCAGCACGCTGGCGCGCGAAGCGCTGGAGGAGATGCGCCTGTCGGTGCGCGGCCTCACCGGCAAGCCGGTCAAGCTGATCGATGCACTGGGCGACTGGCGTGCCGAGGTGGTCTCGCGGCTGCAGCAGTCGGGCGTGCAGAGCGAATGGAGCGCGCCCTCGGACGACGAGGTGCCGCAGACGCTGTCCTCACGCGCCTATGTGCAGACCACCCGCATCCTGCGCGAGGCGGTGAGCAACATCATCAAGCACAGCGGTGCGTCGCAATGCACGGTGCGCTGCACCATCGACAACGGCGACTTCCAGCTGGTGGTGCAAGACAACGGCAAGGGCATTCCTACCGAGCTGGACGGCCGGCTCGACAAGGGCCACGGCATGGCCAGCATGAAGGGCCGGGCCAAGCAGTTGCAGGGCCAGTGCCTGGTGGAGTCGGGCCCAGGCTATGGAACCGTGATACGCCTCACGTTGCCGCTCGAACAGCACACGATGGCGCGGTAGCCCGCTGCTAGCATCCTCCGAGTGCGGCGCTGGGCCGCTTTGGACCGCCCGCCTATGAACAACATCCTGCTGCTCGAAGACCTGCCGGAGATCCGCGCCTGGCTCAAGAGCCTGGTGATGCAGGTGTTCCCGCATGCCCGCATCACCGAGTGCTCGCGGGTGCAGGACGCGCTGTTGCAGGTGCAGAGCCTGCGCTTCGACCTGGCGCTGTGCGACCTGGGCCTGCCCGACGGCAGCGGCACCGACGTGGTGGCCAAGCTGCGCGACGTGCAGCCCGAGGCGCAGTGCGTGGTGGTCACCATCCACGACGACGACGAGCATCTGTTCCCGGCGCTGCAGGCCGGTGCCTACGGCTACATCCTGAAAGAGCAGTCGCGCGAGCTGATCACCGAGCAGCTGCAGCGCATCAGCCAGGGTGAGCCGCCGCTGTCGCCGTCGATCGCCCGCAAGGTGATCAAGTACTTCGCCAACCAGAACCTGCCGCAGGCCAATGCGATGCCGGCGGTGGCGCTGACCGAGCGTGAAAGCGAAGTGCTGCTGCGCGTGGCCAAGGGCTTCACCTTGCCCGAGATCGGCGTGCAGCTGGGCCTGTCGCGCCACACCATCGCCGACTACGTCAAGCAGATCTACCGCAAGCTCAACGTGAGCTCGCGCGCCGAAGCAGCGCTGGAAGCGCAACGCCTGGGTCTGTTCCGTCGCTGACCGGGCGAGGCGCCACAATCGGCGCCCATGATTGGACGGCTCACAGGCGTGCTGGCGGAGAAGGCTCCGCCCCAGGTGCTCATCGACGCCAACGGCGTCGGCTACGAGGTCGATGTGCCGATGAGCAGCTTCTACAACCTGCCGGCCCTGGGCGAGCGGGTGACACTGCTGACGCACTTCGTGGTGCGCGAAGACGCGCAGCAGCTGTTCGGCTTTCTCACTGCGGCCGAGCGCGGCACCTTCCGCCAGCTCATCAAGATCTCCGGCATCGGCCCGCGCATGGCGCTGGGCGTGCTGTCGGGCTTGAGCGTGGCCGAGCTGACGCAGGCGGTGGCACAGCAGCAGGCCGCGCGCCTGGTCAAGGTGCCCGGCATCGGCAAGAAGACCGCCGAGCGCCTGCTGCTGGAATTGAAGGGCAAGCTGGCGCCCGATCTGGGCCTGCCCGGCATGGCGATCGTCAGCGACGCCCAGGCCGACATCGTGCAGGCCCTGATCGCCCTGGGCTACAGCGAGAAGGACGCCGCCGCCGCGCTGAAGCTGCTGCCGCCCGACGTCGGCGTGGGCGAGGGCATCAAGCTGGCCATGCGCGCACTGTCGAAGTAGCGCGCACTGCGCCGGGCCGCCCGGATCGGTGGACAATCACTGGATGGGCATCCAGACCGACGACTTTGCAGCGCCACCGGCCGGGCCCCGGGTGGTCAGCGCGGCGCGCCAATCGCCGCAGGAAGAGGCGCAGGAGCGCGCCCTGCGCCCCAAGCGGCTGGCCGACTACATCGGCCAGGCCAAGGCGCGGGAGCAGCTGGAAATCTTCATCGGCGCGGCGCGCAAGCGCGAGGAGGCACTCGACCATGTGCTGCTGTTCGGCCCGCCCGGGCTGGGCAAGACCACGCTGTCCCACATCATCGCCGCCGAGCTGGGCGTGAACCTGCGCCAGACCAGCGGCCCGGTGCTCGAGAAGCCGAAAGACCTGGCCGCGCTGCTGACCAATCTCGAAAAGAACGACGTGCTGTTCATCGACGAGATCCACCGCCTGAGCCCGGTGGTCGAAGAGATCCTCTACCCCGCGCTGGAGGACTACCAGATCGACATCATGATCGGCGAGGGGCCGGCTGCGCGCAGCATCAAGCTCGACCTGCAGCCCTTCACGCTGGTGGGCGCCACCACCCGCGCCGGCATGCTGACCAACCCGCTGCGCGACCGCTTCGGCATCGTGGCGCGGCTGGAGTTCTACACCCCGGCCGAGCTGGGCACCATCGTGCACCGCTCGGCCGGCCTGCTGAAGGTGCCCATCCAGGCCGAAGGCGCCTTCGAGATCGCCCGCCGCTCACGCGGCACGCCGCGCATCGCCAACCGCCTGCTGCGCCGGGTGCGTGACTATGCCGAGGTCAAGGCCGACGGCGTGATCACCCGCCACATCGCCGACCTGGCGCTGCAGATGCTGGATGTCGACCCCGAGGGCTTCGACCTGATGGACCGCAAGCTGCTGGAGGCGGTGGTGCACCGCTTCGACGGCGGCCCGGTCGGCCTGGACAACGTCGCCGCGGCCATCGGCGAAGAGGCCGGCACCATCGAGGACGTGATCGAGCCCTACCTGATCATGCAGGGCTTCCTGCAGCGCACGCCGCGCGGGCGCATCGCCACGCTGGCGGCCTACCGCCACCTGGGTGTGGCGCCGCCCCAGGCCGCTGGCGGCCTGTTCGGGCAATGACCAGCCGCTGGCGGCCTGTTCGGCGGGTGACCTGCAGGCCTGCTACTGCCAGCACTTCACCGCGCTGAGGCTGGCGTCGGTGCTGACGGTCTGATCACCCAGCTGGTTGTAGAAGAAGCTGGCGCAGGCGTCGCCGACCTGGCTGCCGCGTGGCGTGGCCTTGACGGTGAAGCCGTCCAGGCTCTGCACCGTGATCGACAGGTCGTAGTAACCGCCGCTCGTCAGGTTCGGGTACAGGCCGGTGCTGCCCAGCGCGGCGCCCGCGTAGGTGCCGCGCTCGGTGTAGAAGCGCTCCATCCGCTGCGACAGCTCCAGCAGGGATTGCTTGGCGTCGGTGCGGCGGCCCTTGGCCACCTGCTGCTGGTAGCTGGGGTAGGCCAGCGCCGAGAGCAGACCGACCACCACCAGGGCGATCATCATCTCCACCAGCGTGAAGCCACGGTTGCGCAAGCGGTTCATGGTCATCCGTCGATGTAGATCAGCACGATGCGCCGGGCGGGCGCGGGGGCAGCGGCCGATGCGGCGGCAGCGGGCAGCGCCGGCTCGAGCGCCAGGCGCACCGGCTGGCCGGCACGCAGGCTGCGCGGGCCCAGCACTTGGCCGCCGCTGCCCAGCACGCGCAGTTGCTCGGCATGCAGCGGTACCCGCTGGCCGCGCACGGTGACGCTGCCGCCCGCCAGGTCCACCGCCTCCAGGCGGGCGGCCACCAGGTC
>JBBRVT010000014.1:0-22517 GCA_038246615.1 Burkholderiales bacterium | reverse complement strand
GCCACCCGCAGCTCGCGCTTGGCCGCCAGACGCCCGCCCTGCACGCGCGAGGCGGCTGTCAGCGTGCCCAGTGCCCGCTGGTCGAGCTGCAGCCGGCTGTCGTAGGCCACCTTGTTCAGCGCCGGGGCATGGCGCAGGAAGCGCGATTTCAATGCCGCAGCATGGTCGTACAACGCGCCATCGGTGCGGATGGCGTGGGCCTCGGGGTAGCGCCGCGCCAGGCCGGCGGCCACGCTGCCGTCGGCCAGACTGGCCCGCACCTGCACCAGCAATGGCTCGGGGTAGCCGGCCAGAAAGGCGCGGCACGGGTCGGCCCTGTCGGCAGTCACCGCACCGCGTCGGGCAACTCGATCTTGACTTCCAGCACCTCGAAGTTGTCCTGCTTCTCCAGGCTGACCTTGATGTCGCCGGGTGCGATCTGCACGTACTTGCTGATCACCGCCAGCAGTTCGGCCTGCAGCTGGGGCAGGTAGTCGGCGCGCGAACTGCCGCGGCCCGACCGCTCATGCGCCAGGATGATCTGCAGCCGCTCCTTGGCGACGCTGGCGGTCTTTTTCTTCTCACCGAGAAAGAACGAGAGGAACGACATCGCCGATCACCTCCCGCCGAACAGGCGCTTGAAGAAGCCGGGTTTCTCGAAATCGGTGAAGCGCATCGGCACCGTCTCGCCCAGAAATCGGCTGATCACGTCCTTGTAGGCCTCGCTCACGTCGGTGGTCTTGAGGTGGATGGCCGGCACGCCCTGGTTGCTGGCGTCCAGCACGGTCTCGCTCTCGGGGATCACGCCGATCAGCGGGATGCGCAGGATCTCCTGGATGTCGGTCAGGCTCAGCATCTGCCCGCCCTCGACCCGGCTGGGGTTGTAGCGGGTGATCAGCAGGTGCTCCTTGATCGGCGGGCTGCCGTCGATCGCCCGCTTGGTCTTGCTGCCGAGCATGCCCAGGATGCGGTCTGAGTCGCGCACCGACGAGACCTCGGGGTTGGTGACCACCAGCGCCTCGTCGGCGAAGTGCATGGCCATCAGCGCGCCGGTCTCGATGCCGGCGGGCGAGTCGCAGACGATGTACTCGAAGCCCATCTCGGCCAGGTCTTTCAGCACCTTCGCCACGCCTTCTTGCGTGAGCGCGTCCTTGTCGCGCGTCTGGCTGGCGGCCAGCACGAACAGGTTGTCGCACTGCTTGTCCTTGATCAGCGCCTGGTTCAGGTTGGCCTCGCCGTGGATCACGTTGATCAGGTCGTAGACCACGCGCCGCTCGCAGCCCATGATCAGGTCGAGGTTGCGCAGGCCGACGTCGAAGTCGATCACCGCCGTCTTGCGGCCGCGCAGGGCCAGGCCCGATGAAAAACTGGCGCTGGTGGTGGTCTTGCCCACCCCGCCCTTGCCGGAGGTGACGACGATGATCTTGGCCATCAGGGTTGCTTTCTGCGATTGCGGGTTGTCGTGTGGCTGCGGAGCGCTGCGCTGGGTGTGCTTCTTCCGGCTGACCTTCATGCGGCCTTCACGAGGAGAGCGGCTCGACGATGATCTTCTCGCCGTCCAGCCGCACCAGGGCCGGGCGGCCCAGCACGTCGGCGGCCAGCGGGGTCTCGGTGGTGCGGTAGATGCCGGCGATGGACACCAGCTGGGGCTCCAGGCAGGTGCAGTAGATGCGGGCATTGACATCGCCGCGCGCGCCGGCGATGGCGCGGCCACGCAGCGGCGCGTAAACATGGATGTTGCCGTCGGCGATGACCTCGGCCCCGACGTTGACCACCGCCAGCACGATCAGGTCGCCGCCGCGGGCATAGATGCGCTGGCCCGAGCGCAGCGGCTTGTCGACCACCATCGGAGGCACGGGCGCGGCGGGCACTTCGCGCACCACTTCCACTTCGCGCAGCACCTCGACCTCGCGCACCACCTCGACCTCACGCACCACGTCACGCACCACCTCGCGCACCACCTCGCGCACCACTTCCACGGGCGCCGGCACCTCCCTGACCACCGCCTTCACCGCCCCGCGCGCGGGCTCGGCTCGGGCGGCAGGGGCGTCGGGCGCCTCGGCCAGGCCGGCGGCCCGGGCTGCGGCCATCTGCGCGGCGCTGCCGCCCTGTGCGGCGACGGGCAGCATGCCGTGGCGGCGCAGGTGCGGCAGCAGCCCGGCGAAATCGACCACCGCACCCGCCTCGCGCAGCGGGCTCAGGTCGATGGCCACCGCGTCGCCGTCGAACAGGCCCGGGCTGTCGGCAAAGCGCGCGTCCAGCGCGGCCACCAGCGTCGCCAGGTCGGCCGACTGCAGGCGCAGCGCGGCCAGCGTCCAGGCGGTGCTTTTCAGGTCGAAGCCAGGAGGGGCCGTGGCGGCTGGGGGCATGGATGGGCTGGGCAGACGCGGAGGGCGGGCGGCGTG
Source organism: Burkholderiales bacterium (assembly GCA_038246615.1). Classification (GTDB taxonomy): domain Bacteria; phylum Pseudomonadota; class Gammaproteobacteria; order Burkholderiales; family Burkholderiaceae_C; genus Pseudaquabacterium. Next base: position 20,133 of record JBBRVT010000014.1, on the reverse strand, counting down.
GCGGGGGGTGTACTGCATGGGCGGAAACCTGTGTGGAAATCCACAGCCCGGCGGCGTGGCGCAGTGTACTTGCCCGCTCCGGCCAGGCTGCACGGCCAGGCTGCGCGGCCAGGTGACACGGCCAGGCCCGCGCGGCCAGCCAATCGCCGCAAGACAGCGGCGGCCGCCCAGCCTAGCCTGTGCAGTCAATTTCAGGAGCTGCCATGACCACGCCCACACCCCGCCCCCCGCTGCGCATCGGCGGCGCCTCTGGCTTCTGGGGCGACAGCAGCGTGGGTGCGCCGCAGCTGGTGCACAGCGGGCTGATCGACGTGCTGGTGTTCGACTACCTGGCCGAGACCACCATGGCCATCCTGGTGTCGGCCCAGCGCAAGAACCCCGACGCCGGCTATGCCACCGACTTCGTCGAGGCCGCCATGCGCCAGGTGCTGCCCGATGTGGTGCAGCGCGGCATCAAGGTGGTCAGCAACGCCGGCGGCATCAACCCGCAGGCCTGCGGCCGGGCGCTGGCCAAGCTGGCCGACGAGCTGGGCGTGGTGGTCAAGATTGCGGTGGTCGACGGCGACGACGTGCGCGAGGCCCTGCCGGCTCTGCGCGCAGCCGCCGGCGGCCAGCTGCCCGACCTGGTCAGCGGCGCCCCGGTGCCCGACAAGCTGATGAGCGCCAACGCCTACCTGGGCGCCGAGCCGGTGGCCCGCGCGCTGGCCGCCGGTGCCGATGTGGTCATCACCGGCCGCTGCGTCGATTCGGCCGTCACCCTGGGCCCGCTGATCCACCACTTCGGCTGGACGCTCGACCAGTACGACCGCCTGGCCGGCGGCAGCCTGGCCGGCCACATCATCGAATGCGGCTGCCAGGCCACCGGCGGCCTGTTCACCGACTGGGACACCGTGCCCGACTGGGCGCACATCGGCTACCCGATCGTCGAGGTGGCCGAGGACGGCAGCTTCACCGTCTGCAAGGTGCCCGGCACCGGCGGGCTGGTGAGCCCGGCCACGGTGGGCGAGCAGCTGCTCTACGAGATCGGCGACCCCGGCGCCTACCTGCTGCCCGACGTGGCCTGCGACTTCCGCCAGGTGACCATGGTGCAGGTGGGCGAGAACCGGGTGCAGGTCAGCGGCGCCAAGGGCAGCCCGCCGCCGGCCACGCTGAAAGTCAGCGCCACCCACATGGCCGGCTGGCGGGTGGACGGCATGCTGATGATCATCGGCATGGACGCCGTGGCCAAGGCCAGGCGCACCGGGCAGGCGCTGGTCGAGCGCACGCGCGAGATGATCCTGGCGCGTGGCTGGGGTGACTTTTCTGCCACCCGCATCGAGGTGATCGGCGCCGAATCACTCTACGGTCCGCATGCGGTGGCGCCCACGCTGCGCGAGGTGATGTTGCGGGTGGCGGTGCGCCACCCGAAAAAGGAGGCGCTGGAGCTCTTCGCCCGCGAGAAGGCCGCGCCCGGCACCAGCTGGTCGCCCGGCACCACCGGGCCCGGCGGCGGCCGGCCGGGGGTGTCGCCGCTGATCGTGCCCTGCGCCTTCCTGGTGCCGCGCAGCGCGGTGCAGCCGCGGGTGCTGCTGGGCGGTGCCACGCTGGCGGTGCCGACTGGCACGCCGGCGGCCATGGTGGCGCCGCCGGTGCTGCCCGACCCGGCGCCATGGCCGGCACCGGGACAGGCGCATGGCCAGACACCGACCGGCCCTACCCGCACGGTGCGCCTGGTCGACCTGGCCTGGGGCCGCAGCGGCGACAAGGGCGACATCTCCAACATCGGCCTGATCGCCCGCCGCCCTGAATGGCTGCCGCTGCTGTGGGCGCAGGTGACACCGGCGGCGGTGGGCGCCTGGCTGGCGCACCTGGTCAAGGGCCGCATCGACCGCCACCACCTGCCCGGCCTGCATGCGATGAACCTGGTGATGCACCAGGCGCTGGAAGGCGGCGGGCCGGTGTCGATGCGGCTCGACCCGCTGGGAAAGAGCATGGCCCAGCTGCTGCTGGAGATGCCGCTGCAGGTGCCGGCCGACTGGCACACGCCGGCGCCGGTGGGGCCGTACCGCTGAAACACTGGCTGTTGCGCAGGCCGAGGCCGGGGCCGCGCAATGCGATCATGCGGCCCTGTTCCTGAACCGCCAGAACTGGCCTGCACGATGCCCATGCCCTGCCCCACCCCCACCATCCGCCGCCTGGCCGCCCTGGCCTGCCTGCTGCCCGGCCTGTGCGCCGCCCAGTCCACCGCCGAGCCGGCCAAGCCGGTGGACGTGGGCGCTGTGGTCACCACCAGCAGCGGCCTGGTATTCAAGCTGACCAAGGCCGGCACCGGCCCCAGCCCCGGTGCCGCCGACACGGTGAAGGTGCATTACCGCGGCACCCTGGCCGACGGCAAGGACAAGGGCAAGGAGTTCGACAGCTCCTACAGCCGCGGTGCGCCGGCCGAGTTCCCGCTCAACCGGGTGATCAAGTGCTGGACCGAGGGCGTGCAGATGCTGAAGGTGGGCGGCAGCGCCCGCCTCACCTGCCCGCCGGCCATCGCCTACGGCGAGCGCGGCGCGGGTAGCGTGATCCCGCCGAACGCCACCTTGACCTTCGACGTGGAACTGCTGGGCATCGCCGGGCGCTGAGTGGCGGTTGGAGGTTGGCGTACGCGCCCCACCAATTTCGGCAGACAGTGGTTGACTGGCTTAGCGTGGCGAGCATCTCGCCGGCGCTCAGCGCTCTGCCTCGTCCCTGACTCGCCCCTCCCCCCAATCGGGTGCCCCTCGCCTGATCCCACTTCTTGGTGATTCACCGCTGCACATAGGCGGTTTCACACTGGGGTACCGGTTGAAGACAGCGCTGACACTGTGTTGGGGCTGATCGCCGGGTTTGAGAGGGCTACGACATGCAACCCACTGTGGCCGCCTTGTTCAAGGCAGTTCAAGACGAAGCCCTTCGAAAGTTGGCGATGCGTCGGGGGCTGCTGGCGCTGCCGGTCGGCTCGGCAGTCGTTGCGTTGCTGTCAGTCTGCCCGCTGTCGTCCATGGCGCACAACACCGAGTCGCAAGGCGCAGCGAAAAAGCAGCTTGATACGACCACAGGCGTGCAGCAGGTCGTGATCATTGGAACCCTTCCTCCTCCACCGCCGCCACCCCCACCGCCAGCACCGGCGCCGGCACCACCACCCCAGACGGTGCCCATCATCGCAGCACGGCCTCCCATCGGAGGAGCCTCACTGGGCCGCATCGGCGAGACCAGCGGCGGAAAGAGCTCGGTCGCCAAGGCAAACCCGAGCTCAGCCAAAGCTGTGGAGCCAGCATCGGCAAACAACACGGCTGCATCCGAATGCTCCGACAACCCGACCACGCCAAATCCGGTGATCATTGCCACGGGCGAGAAGGTGCAGTCCGAATCCGACATCATCGCCAACGGCGAGTACGGGCTGGGACTCACCCGCACTTACCGCAGCCGCAACGTGGGCGGCATGTTTGGCAGCCGCTGGCTGTCCACATTCGACTATCCAAGGCTGACCGAATCAGGGTGCGCCAAGCACAGCGACTATCCCAACCGCTGCTTGCCGACAGCCATCAAGATGACCTTGCCCGACGGATCGGTGTACACCTACCGGGCACCGCAGAGCTACAACTTCAGCTACACCGTCAACAACTCGGCCTCCAAAGGTGTCATGTTTTATGACCCCTTTGGCGGCTACCAGGTCAAGACCGACGCCGCTATTTATCAGTACGGCACCAGTGGCGTGATCCAGTCCATCAGCAGCCGAGGAGGCAATGCGCTTCTGACATTCGTCTACGGCAGCAATGCACGCTACCCGAACCGGGTGTTGAACGCTGCGGGGCGCGCCATCGACTTCACTTACAACACCAATCTGCAGGTCACCAAGGCCAGAGACAGTGCCGGCAACGAGTGGAACTACAGCTATCAGGACATCAATCTGCTCAAGTCGGTCAGTTCGCCAGGACCGAATGCAGACGTGCGCGAGTACTTCTACGAGGCAGGCAATATCGACTACAGCTTGCTGACAGGCATTGCCATCAACGGCCTGCGCTACAGCACCTATCGTTACGACACCGTCAGACGGGTGATTGAAAGCGGCTTGACGGGCGGCGAAGAACGCGAAACCTTTGTCTATGGCAGCAACGCCACAACCGTCACCGACGCACGCGGCCAGAGTACGACGTATCAGTTCGTACCCGCACAGGGCGCCGTGAAGCTTGCATCGGTGTCGCGCGCGGCCAGTGGCACCTGCTCGGCCTCAGCAGCAGCAACTTTCTATGACAGCAGTGGCTGGGTGGACTTCACCTTGGACTGGAACGGCAACAAGACGGACTACACCTACGACAGCGCGGGGCGCCTGCTGAACGTGACCCAGGCCCACGGCACTGCGGCCGCCAGAACGGAAGTCAACACGTGGTCTGGCAACACTCTGCTGCAAACGACTTTCCTCGATCGCACTGGCGTTGCCTACCGCCGCATCGGCTACACCTATGTCGCCAGCGGCCCTGCTGCCGGCGAGCTGGCCAGCAAAACCACCACCGACCTGCGAAGCGGTGCCGTACAAACACTCTCGCAAGCCTACGTCTTCCATCCCAACAGCGTGCTGGCCAGCAGGTCAATCAGCCAGAGCCTGCCCGCAGGCGATCTGGCGACGTCGACCACCACCTTCGACACAGCCGGTAACGTCACGTCCATGGTCAATCCCCTGGGACACATGGCAACCTGGTCGGGCTACAACCCAGTGGGGAAACCAAGGCGTGTGACGGACGCAAATGGTGTCAGCACGGATTTCAGCTACGCCCCCAAAGGCAACCTGATTGCAACCAGCCTTCTGCTGCCTGCAGGCACCAGAACGACCACCTACGCGTACAACAACAACCGCCAGATCACCGATGTGGTCTATGCCCATGGCGCAGCTGATCGCTACCGCTACAGTGGCTCCGGCAGATTGATCCAGGTTGGCAATGCACTTGGTGAATTCACGCAGTTGCCCTATGACATCACAAGCATCACGGCGTCGGCGCGCTCGCCGCGTCATGTTCCAACTGTGGCGGGTACAACGCCTGTGGCGAATGCAGCTGGTGAGTTCGTCAGCACCACCCGGTTCGACAGCCTTGGCAGGCCGTACGCCGGCATCGGCAACAGTGGGCAACAGATGAATTTCCGTTACGACCCCAATGGAAACCTGCTGAGCCAATCCGACGTTCGAGGGCGAATCACCCGATACACCTATGACGCCCTTGACCGGCTGTCGTCTGTCCACAACCCGGACACCGGGTTAATCCGCTATGCCTACGACAGCACAGGCATGCTGGCCAGCGTGACGGATCCTCGGGGGTTGGTGACCAGCTACGTCTACAACGGGCTTGGGCAAGTCATCCAGCGCAACAGCCCGGACACCGGCACAACGCTTTACGCCATGGACAGCGCGGGCCGCTTGGTGACAGAACGCCGCGCGGACGGCAGTGTCGTGAACTACACCTGGGACAAGATCGGCCGCCTGGTCGGCCGGACCACCGGGGGCGTGACCGAAACCTTTGGCTATGACGAAGGCCAATATGGCAAAGGACGACTGACGAGAGTCACCGATGCAACTGGACAGACAAGCTTCATCCATGGTGCGGACGGGCAGTTGCTGCGCCAATCCAGCACCGTGTTGGGCGCCACCAGCACCGTGACCTGGGCGTTTGATAGCCTGGGGCGCTTGAGTGGCATGGCCTACCCTGGCAACTTGTCCCTGGGGTTTGACTATGACCTGTTTGGTCGCTTGCGGCGCGTTAGCAGCAGCTTCGGTGGCGCGTGGTCAACGCTGGGAGATTCATTTCTGTACCAGCCGGCGACCGGGCAGCTGTATGGCTGGCGTTTCGGGAACAACCTACCCCGCACGATCACGCTGGACACCGACCGACGGTTGACCCAGATTACGACCAACGGCGTGCAAAGTCTGACTTTCGGCTGGAACAACACAGACACCATCGCATCGATCACCGATGGCGTGCTTCCTGCACTGAGTTCAAGCTTCGACTATGACCCGAATGACCGGCTGATTGGCGTGGCGCGGAGCGGTGACCAACAGAGCTTTGCGCTCGACAAGGTCGGCAACCGAACGGCACACGCTCGCAATTCCGGTAGTTGGAGCTTGGTCATGGCCCCGACGTCGAACAGGCTGGCGAGCATCAGCGGCAGCGATGCCCGCGTCTTTGGCTACGATGACTTGGGTAATCTCACATCGGACACCAAGGGCGCGAGGCGGTTCGAGTACGACGGGTTCAGCCGACTGTCGCGGATTGATGCCCCAGGCGGGGTGCTGGCGGCATACGGCAGCAATGCCCTGAATCAGCGCGCCTGGAAGAGCAGTGGCGGCGGATTGACAAGCTTTGTTTACGGGCCGGAAGGTCAACTTCTGCATGAACAAGGCGCAAACCCGACCAGCTATGTGTGGGTTGCAGGAAGCCTGTTTGGAATCATCCGTGCAGGGCAGTTTTATGCAAGCCACAATGACCATTTGGGACGGCCTGAAGCCATAACCAATGCGAGCACTCAGGTCGTGTGGCGATCAAACAACGGTGCGTTTGATCGATCTGTGATCATGGATACATTCGGCGGGATGAACGTGGGCTTCCCTGGTCAATACTTCGATGCGGAATCTGGGTTGAGCTACAACTGGCATCGATATTATGATCCTTCAACTGGAAGGTATACCCAGTCCGATCCCATCGGACTGGCGGGGGGGATCAATACATACGCATATGTGGGTGGTAATCCGATTTCAAACGTCGATCCGAGCGGCTTGGATGCCACGATCTGCCTGTACCCGGGGGCCATGACATTCGGGCATGTGGGTATTGGCATAAATTCTAGTTCGACCAGCGGCTTCTACCCGAGAAGCAATGCGCCGGGAAACCCGCTCACTGGTACCGATGGTGAAGTCAAGGCCGACACGAAGGACGCACAGAGATGCAAGACGATTTCATCGACGCCAGCGCAAGACAAGAAGATGCAGGACTTCATCAAGGGCGCCAGCATGCCGCCAAGTGCTGGTTACCAGTTAACTGGAAATAACTGCGTCAACTTCGTGCGGAGCGTTCTGCAGCAAGGTGGAATTTCGAGTCCTGACACGATCCGACCAATCCCGTTCTACAACGGTCTTCCCGGCAAGTAGCAGCCATGACTCGCTGGTTGCTGATGTGTACGGGCTTTGGCGCCGCGATACCGCTTGCGTTTCTCGGCATCTATCACCTTGTACCTGCATTTGGCGGCTGGTGGTTTAAAGCACCGACGTGGGTTAGCAATGTGCTTCTGGCAATTTGGCCAAGCTCGCTACTCATGATTGGTGACCCGGAGGACAAGAGCCTAATGCTGCCGGTCGTCGCTACAGGTTTGAACGCTCTGCTGTATGGAGTTGTGGGTGCTTTAATTAGATACGGATTCTTGTACTCAAAACCCGTCTTAGCTGTGACGGTCTTAGGAGTACTTGCAGGCTGGGTCGCCCTAGCTCGGCTCTAAACCTTATTTTTTGCGTCGCGTTCTCCGGGGGTCAAGCCTTGTCTCTTGCTCCCGAGGTCTTCTTCCCATTGTCCTCGGGGTTGCTGAACCCAATCGGCCGCTTGGGCGGATCGGGCGGCGTCATGAGTTGGCGCAGCGCATCGAAGACCCGCTTGAGCTGGTTGCGCGTGTTGCGGCTGATGGTGTCGTGGTTCATGGCCAGCGCCTCGGTCTTGTGCTCCAGTTCATCGAGCCGTTTGGCCAGATCGCCATACGTGGTGGCCAACTCGCGCAGCCGCACGAAGGCGCGCACCACGTAGATCGATATCTCGACAGCGCGCGGGCTGTTCAAGATCGTGGCCGCCATCAGCGCGCCATGCTCGGTGACGGCGCGCGGCGCATAGCGCCGGCCGCCGCGTCCTGGGCTTGAGTCGTTTGAGGTCGCAAATTGCGACCTCAAAGCCGAGAACTCCTCGGCGCTGAGGGTGAACATGAAATCGGCCGGGAACTTGGCCGGGTTGCGCTTGACGGCCTCGTTGAAGCGCTTGGTCTCCACGCCGTAGAGCGCGGCCAGGTCGGCGTCCACGATGACGCGCTGGCCGCGCACGGTGGCGATGCGCAGCGTGATCGCCTCCGGCGCCAGGGTCTGCAGCGCCGTCACCGCGCTTCACCTTGGCCGAGTGCGTTCTTCAGCATCTCGGCCACGAACTGCTGGCGGCTTCGCGGCAGCTTGGCGATGGCCTCGATGTGCTGCTGCCACTGGGGCATGGGGCCGCTCTTGCCGCTGGCTGAGCGGCACGCGGCCTTGCCCTGCTTGTCCTCGCCAAAAAGCTCCATCAGCGACACCGACAGCGTGCGCGCCACGGTGGGCAGCGCCGACACCGGAATGCGTCGGCTGCCGGCCTCATAGGCCTGCACCGTCTGCTGGGTGACACCCAGCGCCTCGGCCAACTGGGTCTGGGTCTGGGTCAGGTTGCGCGCCTTGCGCAACTGGGCGATGCGTTCGCTCATGGTCACGAAGAACTGGCGCTCGTCGCTGCTGATGGTCATGGCTGCTGAGGAGGGGCAAAGCAAGAGTTGGCAACCATCACGATATCCATCGAGTTGCGAAACGCTGTTTAGAATACAGCAATATTTGATACAACAAAACATGCTATTTAATTTAGCTGCCTGATCGCTGAAATCCCCCTGCGCTGCAGTCGGACAGAGGAGTCCTTCGACATGGCGCGCATCCCCGAGGCTCTACTGTTGGTGCTGACAATGTCAAACCGCACGCTTCGGCAGATCACTGCCGTTTTTTTTATGTGTTTAGTGCTTTCGAGCCATGCCTGCGTCAATGGCAAAAGCAGGCCGTTTCCCACCTGTCTGGTCGGGGTCTGCGTTGGGAAGAAGGCGCCGACCGAAAGCGCGCTGAAGAGCCGATTCGGCGGCCAGCCCATTGACCTTGGATACCGTACGCGTGGGTATTGCTATGCGCTGACCTATCGGGCGCAGATGGCTCACCTCGTGTTCGTGCTCAAGAACTTCGGCGATGGCTGGCGCGTGGTGTCCGTGCGCGCGGCAGCGCGCCAGATTTGCGCCAAAGCAATGCCACTAAAGCAGTATCTTCAGTTAAAGACTGGAGAGGGGATCACTCTTGGGGGACAGTGGAGAGCGTACGCGCGGCCTACGGTGTTGCCGCTCACACGCTGGATCCGAATTCGATAGTCATCGCCGAGGTAATGTCTTCGAATGTGCAGGGTATTGACTCGGGGATTCAGTACGTTCCTGCTGATCCAAGTCTTGCGTTGTCTGCGGTCTTCGTGATCACCGATGATCGAGTGATTGCCATCGAGGTGTCGTCAGACATTTGATGAGGTTGTTCCTCAGAACTTGGCTTGCCCTATCTTCCCGTGTCCTTGGCGCGGCGAACTCGATCCGCCGCCTGGGCGGATCGGGCGATGCCTCGACTGAAGAATGCCCTGAAAGTGGCGTGTGGGTCTTCGCCATCTTGCAGCATCTTCTGCCACCGTGACGTCGCCGACACACATCCGCCTGGGCGGCTCATTCAGCCAAACAGCCCCTGCAGAAACCAGCCCGGCGCATCGCCCGCCACCGGCAGCCGGTGCCGGTACACCCACACCAGGGCGCCGCTGGCGGCCTGGGCGATGAAGTAATCACGCAGCACCAGGCCGCCGTCCCACCAGCCGCATTCCAGCCGCTCGGGGCCGGCCAGCAACTGCAGCGGCCGGCCGTCGAGCAGCGGGTGGCGGTCGGTCTCGGCCAGCGGCCGGGCCTGCGGCAGCAGCCACAGCGGCTGGGTGGCCAGGGCCTGGGCATTGCGCTGCACATCGGCCATGCCGCGTGGGGCGGCGCCCAGGCGGGCCGGGTCGGCCGCCTGCCAGTGGGTGCCGCGCTCGGGCCGGTGGTCGGCCACCGGCACCAGGCACTGCACCTGGTCGGCACCCAGCCGGGCCTGCAGCCGCTCCACCAGCCGGGCCAGGCCGTCGCGCTGGCTGTCGGGGCTGGCGAACTGGGCGCCGAACAGCTCGCCATCGGGCGGTGCGGCCGCCACCCGCTCCTCGCAGTGCAGGCTGAGGTCGAGCACCGGGGCGGGCAGCGGCAGGCGGCCCAGGCGCTCGGCCAGCAGGCTGTGCAGGTGGACGGCGTCGGCCGATGGGCGGGCCGGGGCGATGTCCAGCGTGGTGTGGCTGGGCGTCGTGCTGCCGTCGGCATGCTGGCGGTGGCGCGGGCCGTGGTGCATCACCAGGCTGAAGTGGGCCACGCAGCCCTGGCTGGCCTGGGCCCAGGCCACCAGCCGGGCCAGCAGCACCTGGGCGCCGGCCAGCACCTGGGCGCTGGTGTCGGCGCGGTGCATCAGCTCCAGCCGGCTGGCAAAGCGCGGCGGCAGCGTGAGCCAGACATGGGCCTCGGGGGCGTGGCCGCGGGCCTGGTCGATGCGGTTGAGCAGGCCGGCACCAAAACGCCGCGCCAGGCCGTCGCGCGGCAGGCGGCGCACATCGGCCAGGCGGTGCAGGCCCATGCCGGCCAGGGCCTGCAGCTGGCCGGCATCGGCCACCAGCAGATGCAGCGGCAGGCGGTCGAGCAGGTGCTGCAGGGCTTCACGGTCCTGGCTGTGCGGGCCTTGGGCCAGGCCATCGCGCCAGCCGGCCAGCAGGGCCGCGCCCAGCGCGGTGGGCGCGGTGGCGATGCGCACCTGGTGGCCCAGCGGCGCCAGTGCCTCTTGCAGCCGCGCCAGCAGCTTGGGCAGGCCGCCCCAGTAGCGCAAGCAGCTCTGCACTTCCAGCCGCACACCCGCCAGCGCGGGCGGGTCGTCGGCGCCGGCAGCCGGCAGCCAGGCCACCGACGGGCTGAAGCCCAGCGCCACATGGGCCACGGCGCGCAGCGCGCGGGCATCGCGCCGGGCATCGACCTGACCCAGTTGCAGATCAGGCGCCAGCGCCAGCGCGGTGGCGCGCCGCATGCCCACGCGCACACCGCAGGCCAGCGCGGCGGCGTCGGCATGCTGCACCTGGTGGTCGGCGATGAGCACGGCAGGACGTGCCTCGGCATCGGCATCGGCATCGGCATCGGAGGCTTCGCCGGCCCGCCAGGATTCCAGCGACAAGGCCGGCAGATGCAGGGCCACCCACAGCATGGTGAAAGATCGGCCTGGTGGACACGCTAGCGGGGCACGGCGATCAGATCCAGACTGACCTGCCGGGCCTCGGCCTGCGCCTGCAACTGGGCCTGCAGATGTGCCGGCAGCACCGGCGGCAGGGCCAGCCGCAGCGGCTGGGCCTGCTGCGGGCCGCGGCGCTTGAGCAGGCGCAGCACCAGGTTGTCGGCGCCGGCCGGCTGCAGCAGCAGGCGCAGTGGCGCCGGGCTGGGCCGGCCGCGGGCCAACGCGTCGCGGAAGATGAACACCGGCCCGGCCTGGGCCTGGGCGGCCAGTTGCAGGCGGCGCAACGCGTCGGCGCGCAGGTTCACCGGCAGCCAGGCCAGCACCGCGCCCACCTGGCCGCTCTTGAGCGCCTGCTCCAGCGCCCACAGCACATCGGCCCCCGGCAACAGCGGTGCCAGCCGGCTGGCACCACGCGGCACGCCGGGCGCAGTGTCGGGCTGCCAGGCCAGCGGTGCGGCCACCGGGCCGCCGCTGGCCTGCCGGCCCTGGCTGCCGGGGCGCGACCGCACCACCAGCCAGTGGCGGCTGTCCAGCCCGCACTGCGCCAGCGCCCAGGCGCTGAGCGAGGCCGGCGGGTCGAACAACATCACGCAGCGGGCGGTGTCGGCGGGCGCGCCGGCCGCCGCACGCCCCCACCGGCCGGTGCGTGGCTGCGGTGCCGCCGGTGGCGGCGACAGAGCCGCCAGCGCCGGTGCCAGCAGGCGCAGCTCGCCGATGCCCGGCTGCGGCAGCAGCAGCTCGGTGAGCACGCCGTGCGGCCAGCCGCCGCCGGGCAGATCGGCGTCCAGCGCGGCAAAACCGCTGGGGCTGGTGGCCTGCGCGCCGGCGCCCAGCTGGCTGGCGCGCCACACTGCAGGGTGCAGCGCCAGATCGAGGCCGGGCGGCTCATGCGCGGCGGGGTCAGAGGCGTCGGCGGCAGCCGGGCTTGTTTCCGGCACGAACACCGGCATCGGCACCAGCACCGGCGCAGACACCGACACCGACACCGACCCAGGCGCAGACGCCGGCCCAGGCGCAGACGCAGGCGCAGGCGCTGGCACAGGCGCACCGGGCCAGGCCGGCACGCCATCGCGCAGGTCGTCGTCGACGTCGAACAGTGGCAGCGACAGGTTCACACGATAACTGTACGTTCATACAGTGTTGTCGGCAAGCGCCAGACTGCACGGTGCGGCACCGGATAATCCGTCACCTGCTCCGGCGCACCTTCTTTCTGCCCCCCCCCAGCCCCGAACGCACCGCAGGCCCGTCTGTCCCCCATGCCCAGCCTGCTGCAGCGCTTCGCCCGCATCACCCCCTACTTCCGCCACAGCCGGCTGGCCGTGGGCGTGGCGTTTCTGGCGTCGCTGCTGGGGGCGCTGACCGAGCCGCTGATCCCGGCCATGCTCAAGCCGCTGCTCGACCAGGGCTTCAGCGCCGGCGCGCTGCCGCTGTGGCTGGTGCCGGTGGCCATCATCGGCGTGTTCGCGGTGCGCGGGGCGGCCGGCTTCGTGGCGCAGTACGCCTTGTCCTGGGCCGCCCACCGCGGCGTGCAAGACCTGCGCGAGGCGCTGTTCCAGCGCATCCTCACCGCCCAGCCGGCGATGTTCGCCCGCCACTCGGCCAGCAGCCTGACCAACACCCTGGTCTACGAGGTGCAGAGCGGCGCGCTGCAACTGGTGCAGTCGGTGCTGATCCTGCTGAAGGATTCGCTCACCCTGCTGGCGCTGCTGGGCTACCTGCTGTGGCTGAACTGGAAGCTCACGCTGTTCGTCGGCGTGCTGTTCCCGGCGGTGGCGCTGCTGATGCGCACTGTCAGCAAGCGGCTGCAGCGCCTGGCGCGCGAGGGGCAGGACGCCACCGACGGCCTGGCCTATGTGGTGGAAGAGAACGTGCTGGCCTGGCGTATCGTGCGCCTGCATGGCGCGGCGCCGGCCCAGGCGCGGCGCTTCGAGCAGCATGCGCTGACGCTGCGCCGGGTGCTGCTGAAGGCGGCGGTGTCGGCCGGGGTGATGACGCCGCTGACCCAGCTGCTCACCTCGGTGGCGCTGTCGGCGGTGATCGTGGTGGCGCTGTGGCAGAGCAGCGCCACCGGCAGCACGGTGGGCGGCTTCGTCGCCTTCATCACCGCCATGCTGATGCTGGTGGCGCCGGTCAAGCACCTGTCGGACGTGATGGCGCCGATCACCCGCGGCCTGGCCGCCATCGAGCGCGGCATGGAGCTGCTGGACAGAAGCCCGGCCGAGGTGGGCGGCACACACCAGACCAGCGGCCCGGGCGACCAGCCCGCTGGTCTGATGCGTGCCGCAGGCCGGCTGCAGCTGAGCGACGTGGTGCTGCGCTATGCCAGCGACCAGGCACCCGCACTCGACGGCCTGACGCTGAACGTGGCCGCCGGCGAGACGGTGGCGCTGGTGGGGCCATCGGGCGCGGGCAAGTCGTCGCTGATCAATCTGCTGCCGCGCTTCGTGGCGCCCACCAGCGGGCAGATCACGCTGGACGGCGTGGCGCTGGAGCACTGGCAGATCGACACGCTTCGGCAGCAGTTCGCCCTGGTCAGCCAGGACGTGGTGATGTTCAACGACAGCATCGCCGCCAACGTGGCGCTGGGTGCGCCCGCCGGTGCGCCGCCCGACACCGCCCGGGTGCGCGCCGCGCTGGCCGGCGCCAACCTGCTGGACTTTGTCGACGGCCTGCCGCAGGGCCTGGACAGCTTGGTCGGCCACAACGGCAGCCAGCTGTCGGGCGGCCAGCGCCAGCGCCTGGCGATCGCCCGCGCGCTGTACAAGGATGCGCCGATCCTGATCCTGGACGAGGCCACCTCGGCACTCGACAGCGAGAGCGAGCGCGCGGTGCAGACCGCGCTGGACGCGCTGATGCGCGGCCGCACCACACTGATCATCGCCCACCGCCTGTCCACCATCGAGCATGCCGACCGCATCGTGGTGATGGAGGCCGGCCGGGTGGTGCAGCAAGGCAGCCACACCGCCCTGCTGGCCGCCGGCGGCCTGTATGCCCGCCTGCATGCCATGCAATTTCGCACCTGAAGGAGAGACACCCATGACCACCCCACCGATCAGCCGCTACCCCGTGCCCGAACTGGCCGACCTGCCCGACGACCTGCGTGAACGCATCCTGGCGGTGCAGGAGAAGGCCGGTTTCGTGCCCAACGTGTTCCTGGCGCTGGCGCACCGGCCGGCCGAGTGGCGCGCCTTCATGGCTTACCACGACGCCCTGCTGGTCAAGGACACCGGCAACCTGAGCAAGGGTGAGCGCGAGATGATCATCGTCGCCACCTCGGCGGCCAACCAGTGCCTGTACTGCGTGGTGGCGCACGGCGCCATCCTGCGCATCTACGAAAAGAAGCCGCTGATCGCCGACCAGCTGGCCACCAACGACCGCAAGGCCGACATCACGCCGCGCCAGCGCGCGATGCTGGATTTCGCGCTGAAGGTGTGCCTGCAGTCGGCCGAGGTCGACGAGGCCGACTTCGCCGCGCTGCGGGCCCACGGCTTCGACGACGAGGACATCTGGGACATCGGCGCCATCACCGCCTTTTTCGGCCTGAGCAACCGCATGGCCAACCTGACCGGCATGCGGCCGAACGACCAGTTCTTTCTGATGGGACGGTTGCCCAAGGCCGCCAAAGCCTGATGGCGGTGATGCACAACGCTGCGGGGCTGTCACCCATCATCGCCGGCGCCTGGCGCCTGGCTGAATGGCAGTGGACGCCGCAGCAGCGCCTGGCCTGGATCGAGGGCAACCTCGACATCGGCATCACCAGCTTCGACCATGCCGACATTTACGGCGGCTACAGCGCGGAGGCGCTGTTCGGCGAGGCACTGGCGCTGCGCCCGGCGCTGCGCCAGCGCATGCAGCTGGTCAGCAAGTGCGGCATCCAGCTGGTGGTGCCGGCGCGGCCCGGCCACCAGGTGAAGCACTACAACACTGCGGCGGCGCATGTGCGGGCGTCGGTCGAGCATTCGCTGCAGGCGCTGCGCACCGACCACCTGGACCTGCTGCTGATCCACCGGCCCGATGTGCTGCTGGATTTCGACGAACTGGCCAGCGCCTTCGACGCGCTGCGCCGCGCGGGCAAGGTGCGCCACTTCGGTGTCAGCAACTTTGCGCCGCACCAGCTGGCGCCGTTGCACCGGCGCCTGCCGCTGGCCACGCACCAGGTGGAGCTGTCGCCGCTGCAGCACGGCGTGCTGCACGACGGCACACTCGACCAGTGCCAGGACCTGGGCCTGCGCCCGATGGTCTGGTCGCCACTGGCGGGCGGGCGCATCTTCACCGCGCAGGACGAAGCCGCCCAGCGCCTGCGCGCCACGCTGCAGACCCTGGCCGCCGAACTGGGTGTGACCGTCACCACCCTGGTGATCGCCTGGGTGCTGCGCCACCCCAGCCAGCCGCTGCCGATCCTGGGATCGCGCCGCATCACCGTGGCGCAGGAGGCGCTGGCCGCGCTGGCGCTGCGGCTGGACGCGCAGCAGTGGTGGCGCATCTGGACGGCGGCGGCGGGGCACGAGGTGCCCTGAGCGGCCACTGCCGGCTCAAGTGCCGCCGGCGGGGTGCTCATGAGGAAACGCCGGGCCGCTCCCAAGTTCCCTCATTCCCCCTCGGGGGGGCTGGCGCGCAGCGGCAGGTCTGGGGGCCGCCTTCAGGCCAGCTTGCTGGTCTTGTTCATGAACGCGGCGATGCGTTCGTCCATGTCGGGCCCGCGGCCCTCGCTGCGGTGGATTTCGTGCGACAGGCCGGCGCGCAACGGCAGGCCGTCGGTCTCGCGGTACAGGCGCTTGTTGGCGCGCAGGCTGAACCATGAATTGGCCAGGATGGCGCGGCTGGTCTTGGCCAGCTCGGCGTCGAAGTCGGCGTCGGCCACGCACCAGTTCACCAGGCCCATGGCCTGGGCCTCGGCGCCGCTGTAGATGCGGGCGGTGTAGGTCATCTCCTGGGCGCGGGCCATGCCCACGCGGCGCGGCAGGCGCTGGCTCATGCCCCACACCGGCGTCAGCGCCCAGCGGGCATGGGTGTCGGCAAACCTGGCCGAGGCGGCCGCCACGATCAGGTCGCCGGCCAGGGCCAGCTCCAGCGCACCGGTGTAGCAGTGGCCATGCACCGCGCTGATCACCGGCTGCGGCAGGTCGGCCAGCAGCTCGATGGTGTCGGCCTGGAAGCTGGGCCTGGGCGGGCGCTCACCGTGGGCGATGTCGGCCAGGTCGTGCCCGGCCGAGAAGCACTTGCCGGCGCCGCGCAGCAGCACCAGGCCGATGCGCGCGGTCTCGCCGGCCAGCTGCTCGACATGGTCGCGCAGCTGCGCAAACATCGCCACCGTCAGCGCGTTGAGCTTGTCGGGGCGGTTGAGTGTGAGCACGGCCAGGCCGTCGCGGTCTTCGCGCAGCACCAGGGCATCGGTCATGCGGGTCTCCTTGGTCATTGGAATGGGTGGACGGCCAATGTGGCCCGTCTGCACCGCGCCGGGCTGTCGCGCCGGGGTCAGCGGCGGCAGGTCCGTCGCCACCGATCAGGCATACACCGCCAGCGCTTCGGCCAGGCGCTGGCGCACCGCCGCGCGCAGGCTGGCCGGCGCCAGCACCTGCACCTGGGCACCCTGGCGCAGGATGTCCATCAGCAGCTCGGTCTCGTCGACATAGGGCAGGCGCAGCTCCCAGCTGCCATCGGCCAGCAAGCGGCCCTGCTGGTCGGGGTGCCATTCCTCCCGGCTGATCCACGGCGCGGCCTGCGGGCTGAAGCGCAGCAGCGCCTGCTGGCGCGTGCCGCCGGCAAAGATGCCGTAGCCTGCGTCCATCTCGGCCTGCACCTGGCGCAGCGCCACGTCCTTGGCGCGGCTGTCGAGCACCCGCGCTTCCTGCACCGCGTCCAGCGCAAAGCGCAGCAGGCGCTCGCGGCTGTGGCACCAGGCGTCCAGGTACCAGGTGTTGCGGTAGTGCACCAGGCGCTGCGGCGACACCTCGCGCTCACCCACCTCGCCCCGCGCGCGGGTGAGGTAGCGCATGTGCAGCCGGCGGCGGCGCAGCAGCGCCTCGCCCATGCGCTCGAAGCCCTCGGGCGGCACCGGCCGGCGCAGCGCGCTGACGATCTTCACCCGCTTCATCAGCGCCTGGGCATCGCTGTCGCCGCCCGGTCCCAGCAGCTCGTGGATGCGGTCGAGCAGCGGCTGCAGGTGGCGGCTGAGCGTGCCGTCGGCGTCCAGCCCGCCCAGCAGCTGGTGCGCCATCAGCAGCGAGTACAGCTCACGCTCGCTGAACCACAGGCCGGGCAGCTGGTGGCGGCCGCCACCGCCGCCAGTGCCACTGCCACCGCTGCCATCCCCAGGCGCTGCGCTGCCGGCAGCGGGCGCGTCGAAACGGTAGCCGTTGCTGTCGCGCTGGTAGACGATGGGCGCGCCCAGGCGGTCACGCAGGTAGGCCAGGTCGCGCTTGAGCGTGGCCGGCGACACCTCCAGCGCCGCCAGCAGGTCGGCAAAGGTGATGCTGCCGCGCTGGCGCACCAGCTGCTCGATCTTGTAGAGGCGGGCGGTCTGGGTCATGGTGGCACCTGGCGGCATGTCGAACGGGGTAGACAGTGTGCCATGCCACTGGATCACAGCGTGAGCCTGCCTGGCGTGCATGCAGGGGGGTTCGGTCCGATCCGGCTGGATCACTCTGTGAGCTACCAGGCATCGACACTGTGTTTGCCGGAATGTCCTGGCGCCCCGCTACGGAGTTGCACATGGCCCAAGCCGCCTTTGAATTCATCCGCACGACGACGACCCCCAGCAGCAGCAGCAGCACCAGCAACATCACCCTGCCCGGCACGCCGGCCGGCAGCGCGCCCGCCGGCAGCGGCCTGGACGCCACCGGCTTCACCATCGGCTGGGACCATGCGCGACACCGCATCACCCCGCCGCTGGCGCACCTGAACGACCACAACCCGGTGGGCCAGGGCTGGGCCGCCGGCCGTACCGCCTTCGGCGAGCGGCGCCTGCGCAGCAGCGCGGCGGTGCGCCAGTGGCTGGCGTTGCGGCTGCAGGCCTGGCAGACGGGCGCGGTGTTCGAGGACCAGCAGCTCAACCCGGCCTTCCTGGCCCGCATCGACGTGCCGCAGTGCCCCGTCAGCCGCGTGCCGCTGCTGCTGGCCACCGGCGGCGCCGACGACGCCACCGTGCTGCGCCTGAACACCGCAGCGGCTTACGCCGCCGGCAATCTGGCGGTGGTCAGCCGGCAGGTGGCCCAGGCCTGGGGCCACGGCGACTGGCAGGCCGCGCTGGCCCAGGCCGATGCGCTGGCAGCCGACCGTGCCGGCGGCGCCAACCGGGGCAGCAGCGCCGGCGGCGCCAACCAACCGGGCCTGGACGCCGCCGCCTGGCAGCGCCTGGTGGTGCTGACCAGCTTCGCCACGCCGCTGCCGCATGCCCAGGCGGCGCTGCTGCCGCTGCATGTGCTGCCGCCCAACCGGGTGCGGGTGATCAACCCGGTGCAGGCCTTGCAGGTGATGCTGACGCTGCAGTTCAGCCAGGGCGGCTATGCACGCCGGCTGCTGGGCCTGTCGGCCCTGGTGCCGGGCGCCGATGCCCGCCAGGCCTTCCAGATCTTCATGCACACCCTGCTGGCGCGGCGGTTGGCAGTGGGCAGCCAGCCCACGCCGCAGCAGCTGCGCCAGGCGATGGAGGACACCTGGGCCGACGTGCTGGTGCAGCGGCGCTGGCAGCGGCTGGCCAGCCGCCTGGGTGCCGCCGACTGCGAGCTGCTGCTGCAACGCGCCAGCCAGCGTGGGCTGGTGGTGGGCGGGGGCCGCTGGATGAGCGCCGATGCCGCCACCGAGGGCTGGGCATTGGCGGCGCCGGCCGCCGTGCCGGCCCGGTCGGCGGCGGCGGCGGATCAGGCCAGGCTGGCAGGCACGCTGCCGGCGCTGGCGGCCAGGCCGGGCAGCGCACGCAAGCGCGGCTCGCAGAACGCGGCCAGCTGCGCCGGGCTGACCGACTGCAGCTCGCGCCAGTAGTGGCGGGCCGCGCCGATGTGGGTGGCCAGGCATTCCAGCACCGCCACACCGGGGTCGAACTGGCACAGCAGGTTGGTGCCACGCCACAGCGCTGCGGTCGGCTGCTGGCACTGGCCGGCCACCGCCATCGCGCTGGCAATGCACTGCAGCATCACGTCGACGCGCCACTGGGCACGCCACTGCGCCGGCGCCAGCAGGCGACCGTCACCACCCTTGTAGGCCAGGCACAGCAGGCCCTCGCCATGCGCCAGCACCGCGTCGGGCTGGGCCAGCAGGCCGCCGGCCTGGTAGCTGCTGCGCTGGCCTTCGGGCGCCAGCAGGCGCGCACCGCTGCCGCGCAGGATGGGCAGCTGCCGGCCGACGAAGTCACTATGGGCGTCGGCCTCGGCCGGGTCGAAGAAGAACACCCGCACGCGCACGCCCAGCAGGTCGGCCTCGTCGTGCCAGGGCAAGGGTGCGGGGGCTTGCAGCATGGTCATCAGAGGGCAGCGGTGAGACGGGGCGGGCTGGCCGATGCGGCCGGGCTCGGCGCCTCGCCGGCATCGGGCGCGGTGGCCGGAGTGGGCGAGGTAGCGGGCGACGTGGCGGGCGGTGCGGCATGCGGCATGGCGGGCGGCACCGGCACCGCGCCGGGCCGGGCTGGTAGCGCATGGGCCGGCGTGGCCGGATCCCTGGTCGACTGTGGCTGTGATCGCGTCGGCACGCCGTCGGCGCCCGGCGGCCCCACCTGCACATGGGCGGTCCACAGCGCGGCGGCCAGGCCCAGCGCGACCACCAGCAACTTCAGCGCACCCAGGCGCAGCGCGCCGGCCGTGGCGCTGCCCGCGGTGGTCTCTGCGGCCTCCGCACCGTCGGCGGCCGGTATGGCGTCCTGCGCCACTGCCGAAGTCACCGGTACCGCATCGGCCACCGGCGCGGCATCCACCTGCTCGACCAGCACCCAGCGCACGCCGCTGACGCCCTGGGCTGTCACCTGGCTGGCAATCCGCACCTGGATCATGGGGTGGCCACCTCCAACGCTTTGG
>JBBRVT010000013.1:0-22802 GCA_038246615.1 Burkholderiales bacterium | reverse complement strand
CAGCGGCAAGGCACCTGCGGTTGCCGCGGCTTCCCAGGCGGCTGAATCGCTGCCGTCGATGCGGCCGTCGCGGTCCAGGTCGCCGGCCAGGCTGATGCGCAGGCTGGCAGCGCCGCTGCCGTTGAGCGTCAGCAGCTTCAGGCCCGCCTCGCTGATGCGCAGCAGCGTGACCACACGCTGGCCCAGCGTGCTGTGGCCCAGCACCGTGGCGCCGGTGGCGGCCAGTTGCAGGTCGGCGCCGGTGGTTTCGACCGCCACGATCACCGCACCGGCCGCACCTGCGGCCTTGATGGTCGACGCCAGTTCGCTGGCGCGCACCACGAAGCTCAAGTGGGTCGGCGTGCCGGCCTGCAGGGTGCCGGCCCAGCTGTTGCTGGGTGCGGCGGCATCGGCCAGCCAGCCGACGGCGGCGCCCAGCTGCGCGCTGACCGGCTCGGTCATCAGGCTGCCGTCGGCGTGGTAGCCGATGGCCGCAGCCGCGTCACCGCCGTACAGCGTGCGCGCCAGGATCAGCCGGCCGGCGCTGTCGTAGCGGTAGACGATGGACAGCGCCTGGCCGTCGGCACGCAGCCCCACCACGCGCTCGATGCGGCCCGCGCTGTCGCGCTGGAATTCGATGCGCTGCGCCGGATCGGCCGCGCCAATGCGGGCGATGCCGGCATCGCTGACCAGCCATTGCTGGCCATCGGCAAAGGTGATGCGCTGCACCGCGCCGCTGGCGCCCAGGCTGTAGCGGGTGCCATCGGGGCCGGTCAGCACGAAACCCTGCGGCACCCATGGCAGGCCGCCGGGCTGGCCCAGCAGCCGCTGGCCCTGGTATTGCAGCGACACCGGCTGGGCCTCGTCACCGTCATGCGCCTGCAGCGACCAGCCGGCGTCGCTGCTGAACACCGGGCGCTGCACCACCGGCGCACCGGGCTGGCTGCCCAGTGCCTGGGCGATGGTGCCCAGGGTGAAACTGAGGGACTGCTGGCCCAGGCCGCCCGCGCCGGGCACCTGCAGCCACACCCGGGCGCCATTGCGCCAGGGTTCGGGCAGGCCCAGCGCGCTGGTGCCGCCCTGGTCGGTCGTCAAGCCGACATCGAGTGCCGGCAGGCGCCAGTTGCCCAGATCGTGGCCAGACCCGACTTGGGCGTCGAGCGCCCGACCCAGCACGAAATCATGCCCACCGAGGTTGAACACGGCGTCTCTGGCGCTGCCTTGCAGCAGGGCCTTGCTGGCGCTGTCGACCTGCAGACGGCCGCTGATCTCGCTGGTGCGGCCGGCCAGGTCCCAGGCGCGCAGGCGCAGCTGGTAGATGCCGTTGGCCCACGACGCCGGGTCGATGCGCGCCAGGTCCACAAGCCCGCTGGCACCCACCGCCGCAAGGCTTTGCGTGGCCACCGTGCGCCAGGCGGACCCGTGCACCAAGCCGCCGCTGGCGGGTGCAGCTTCGAGCACCCAGCCCATCAGCTGCCGATCGCCCACGCTGGCCTGCAATTGCAGCACGCGGTCGATCAGCGCCGGCGCGCCGGTGGCGCTGCCCGCCAGCGCACCGCCCCAGGCCAGCACCGGTGCGGCGCTGTCCAGCGGGTCGCGCACACGCACCGTGGCGGTCTGGCTGGCACTGAAGCCGTCCGCGTCGGTGGCCGTCACACGCAGTTCGATCAGGCCCGGCGCGCCGGGCACCAGGCGCACGCGGCCCAGGCCGTCGAGGGCCACTGGCGTCCAGTCGGCCAGGCCGGCCCCGGCGCCGCGCATCCACACCTGGATGCTGGCGATGGCGCTGAAGCTTTCGGCCCGCACCGTGGCCACCACCGTCTGGCCCGGCAGCACCGGGGTCTCGGGCGTGGTCTGCACCAGGATGGCCGGCGCATTGGCCTCGGCGCTGGCCACCACGCGCAGCGTGAAGGCTTCGGTGACGCTGTCGCGGCCGTCGCTGACCTGCGCGGTGACGATGAAGTCGCCCACCTGGCCGGGGCCGGGGGTCCAGCGCAGCACGCCGGCGGCGCTGTCGTAGACCGCGCCTTCAGGCAGGCCGGCAAAACTCACCACCAGGCCGACGGTCTGGGCGGCGCCGTCGGGATCGTTGACGCGCAACGCGCCGGCAACGGCCACGGCACCACGCAGCACCGGCAGGTGGAAGCTCTGCCCCACCAGCAGCGCACGCCGCGCGGTGCTGATCTCGGGCAGGCGGTTGACGTCGAACACCCGCACCTGCACCGTGCGCAGCGTGGTGTCGGTGCCGTCGGTGACGCTGAAGGTGAAGTTGTAGGCGCGTGACGCCCCCAGGGCATCCCCGGTGGCGTTGTCGACCACGTCCGCGCCGGGCGTCCATTCGAAGTAGCCGCTGGCGGTGTCGAAGTGCACGCCGTCGGGCGTGGTCGCGTCGTACACCAGCGCCAGGCGGGTGGCGTCGTTGTCGTTGTCGGCAGCCAGCATCGTGAAGGCCAGGGTCTGGCCTTCGGGCACCAGCTGCAGCGGCATCGGCAACAGGCGCGGCGCCTGGTTGAGGTTGCGCACCACCAGGTCGATCTCGCGGCTGGTGCTGGCGCTGCCGTCGGTGGCGCGCACCACCAGGCGGTAATGGCCGGGCATGGCGCCGCCCTGGTTGTCGCCCTGGGCGGCAAATTGCCCCGGCGTCCAGCGCAGCTGCAACTGGTGCTGGCCGTTGGTGCCGACCACCGGCACCAGGGTCATGCCGGCGGGCTGGCCCTGCACCGTCCAGTGCAACGCGTCGAAATCGGGCTCGCGGGCGGTGATGTCGATGCCCAGCGCGGCGCCCTCGTCCACCGTCACGGTTGTCAGGCTGCCGGCCAGCGCATCGCCTTCGATGCTGGCGTTGCTGGCCGCGATGGCGATCAGCCCGGGCGCCTGGTTGCTGGTGCGCACGACGATGCGCAGGTCGGCCACCGTGGTGTTGGGCACCAGCGGGTGGTCGGGGTCGGGCACGAAGCCGGCGTCGGCCGGCGGCAGGCCGCGGTCGGTCACTTCCAGGCTCAGGTCGTGCACGCCGGCCTGGGCAGCGGTCGGCGTCCAGCGCAGCACGGCCTGGCCGTACTGCGGCGCAGTGACGATGCTGGCGCCGGCTGGCAGGCCGTTGACCAGGTAGCTCAACGCGTCCTGGTCGAGGTCGCTGACGTTGATCGGGATGTTGATGGTCTGGCCCACCAGCGCCACCGACTGGCGCGGCACGCTGACCACCGGCGCCTCGCTGGCACTGCGCACGCTGACCACGAAGCGCACCGCCTCGGCAGCCACCTGGTTGATGTCGCCGTCGCCGTTGTCCTGCGCGACGATGGTGATGGTGTAGTCGCCACGGTGCCCGGCGCCAGGCGCGAATCGGATCACACCGCTGGCCACCGAGCCGCCCGCCGCACTGGACTGGGTGACGCTGGCAAACGACGGCAGGCCGGCGATGGTGATGGTCAGCGGGTTGCCGTCGGCATCGACCGCGCTGAACGGGATCTCCAGCACCGCACCACGCTGCACCATGGCCGAGCTGATCGCGCCGATGGCCGGCGCGCGGTTGGCGTTGTTCACCACGATCGGCAGCACCAGCGTGGCCGCGCGTGGCGTGCCGGTTCCATTCCCGTCGTCGGTGGCGATCACGGTGATCGGGTACACGCCGGCCTGGGCATACCCCGGCGTCCACACCAGCTGCAGCGTGTCGGCATCGAAGCTGGCGCCTGCGGGCAGGCCCAGCACCTGGTAGCTGACGCTGGCCGGCGTGCCCTCGGCATCGGTGGCCTGGCCGTCGCTGTTCAGACGGAGCTTGGGCGCGAAGCCCGGGTTGTCGGGGTCGAAGGCGAACAGGCTGATGCGCAGCGACTGGCCTTCCAGCACCTGCCAGGTCTCGACCGGGTCGAACACCGGCGCACCGTTGGCGTTGCGCACGTCGAGCACCAGGTCGCGGCGGATGGCGGTGACCACCGGTGCGGCCTGGCCAGGGAAGCGGTAGGTGGCCATCAGCGTGATCGGCACCCGCTGGGTGCCCGCCTGGGCAAAACCGGGCGTCCAGCCGAACCAGCCGGTCTCGGTGTCGAGCGTGGCGCCACCGGGCAGCCACGGCGCCGTCCACGCCAGCGTGACGGTGCTGCCGTCGGCTTGCGACAAGCCGCCCGGCACGTCGCCCGGCAACTGCAATGCGAAGCGCTCGCCTTCGCGCAGCACCTGTGTGGGCAGCGTCGGCATGATCGGCCGCGCCACGCCTTGTGTGACCACCAGGTCGAAGCTGCGGCGCACGCTGTGCTTGCCGTCGCTGGCCTCGATGGTGATGCCGTTGTAGGCACCGGCCTGGTCGTAGGCCGGCGTCCAGCGCAGCACGCCACTGGCGGCGTCGTAGCGCGCGCCGGCGGGCAACTGCCGCAGCACCACGGTGACCGTGTCGCCATCGGCATCGGCCGCCAGGACCGGCAGCATCAGCGTCTCGCCTTCGGCCAGCGTGATGGTCTGGATCGCTTCGATCTCGGGCAGGTGGTTGGCACCGGCCACCGCCAGGCTGAAACGCTTGACGGCGACACCGCCGCGGCTGTCGATCACCCGCACCAGCACCTGGCTGTCGGCGCGGTCGGTGGCCTGCGGTGTCCAGCGCAGCGTGGCACGGTTGGCATGGCCGGTGGCCTGGCTGTCGACCATGGCCGCCTGCTCCAGCACCAGGCCGACCGGCGCCTGCAGCAGCTCCCAGAAGAACAGCCGGCCGTCGGTGTCGAGTGCCTCCAGCGTGGCGCTCCAGGCCTGGCCGGCGGTGGCCGCCGGCAGGGCCAGCGGCGTGGCGGCCGCCGCGCCCACCACCGCGAGCGCCGGCGGCGCATTGTCGAAGGGCACGGCATACAGCCCGTGGCCGAGGTTGGCCTTGACGATGCTGCCGTCGGCACTGCCGGTGCCGAAGCGGTTGGCCGGGATCACGCTGACGGTCTGTGGCGCCAGCGTGGCGCCGGCCCGCAACAGGCCGCCGTTGGCCGCCAGGGCGGCGTTCAGGTTGATCAGCCACAGGTCTTGCTGGTCGCCGCCGCCCGTAGCGGCGCCGTCGACGCGGTCGGTGAAGTAGCGGCCGGGGTCCAGCAGCAGCAGCATCGGGCCGCGCAGGTCATCGCTGCCGATGTTGGTGATGGAGACGTCGTAGCTCAGCGCGCCGGTCAGGCGGTCGGCCCGGGTGTCGGTGAACGCCAGCCTGAGCACCTGGCTCAGGTCGGCCACGGTGGTGAAGGCGACGGTGTAGGTCTCGGCCAGCCGCACCTGGACCGCACTGCGCACCGCGTCCGACACCTCCAGGCGCCAGGCGCCGGCCGGCAGGTCGGGCAGCGTGAGGACGGCGGCCTGTGCGCCGGCATCCCAGCGCACCGACAACGGTTGCAGCCGGCGCACGCCGTTGCTGCCGCTGCTGGTCAGGCTGTAGTGCGCCGGGTTCAGCACGCTGGACGGATCTCGGGCGTCAGCGGCTGCGGCACCGCCTTGCGACCCCGTCCACATCGCCTGGTCGAAGCTGACAGCCAGCTGCGTGAGCGGCAGCGGCACCAGCGCGCCGTCGCCGATGCTGGTGGCCAGCACCTTGGGCGCCTTGATCGGCGCGATCTCGTCGATGCGGGTGGTCTGCGCCACCAGGATGCGGCCGTCGGCCGTGGTGAGCAGGCCTTCGCCGCGCGTGCCACCGGCGGCCAGCTGCAGCGTGCGGCGGCTTTGCAGCTCGACCATCCACACCACGCTGCCATGCGGCACGGCCGCAGGCGCGGTGCCGCCCACCGGGCGCTGCGGCAGGTTGGACGAGGCGAACAGCAACCCGGCCAGCGGCGTGCCCGCCGCGCCGAAGGCAATGCTGTCGACCAGGCCGGCGAGGCGGTACTCCACCTCGGCGCGGCCCTGCGTGCGGCCGCCCATCGGGAAGCTGATGACCTCGGTCTGGGCATCGGGCGATGCACCGGCGATGTCGCTGCCGGTCCAGCGCACGCCCCACAGCCGGCCGTCCGGGCCGAAGGCGAGGTCGCCCACCCGGGTGCTGGAGAACTGGCGCCACAGGTTGCCACTGGCGCTGCCGTCGGCCACCGCCGGGTTGAACACCGACACGCCGTTGCCGGTGGCCACGTAGATCAGGCCACTGGCCGGATCGATGGCCAGTGCATGGCTCAGCGGATCGGCGCCCGGGCCGCGCCAGCGGTCGATCACCGCACCGCTGCTGGCATCCACGCGCAGCAGCTCGGCACCGGTCATCACCCACAGCTGGCCCACCGCGTCGAGCGCCATGTCGAGCACCGCCGCGTCCAGGGTGAACAGCGGCGTGGTCGAGCGGCCGCCCTCGGGGCCGAAGCGGAACACCTCATTGCGTGCGGCACCGGCGCTGGCCAGCACCGAGCCGTCCATCAACTGCACCAGCGCCAGCGCACCGATGTCGCCGGCGCTGCCGGCAAAGCCGCTGCCGAAGGCGCGCACCTGCATCGGCGCCAGCACGCTGCGCAGATCGGGCGGCTGCGCCGTGGCCACGAAGCCCGGCAGCTGCATCGCCGCCTGAGCGAAGAAACCGCTGGCCGCATAACTGCGGTCCGGCGTGGCTGCCGGCAGCGGGGCCGTGCCTTGCAGCGCGTCGAGCACACCCAGCGCCTGCTGGGCCGCATCGCGGCTGCCGTCGTCGGGCAGCACCGCGTTGCTGACCAGCGCCGCTTCGCGGTTGCCTGCGGTGTCGGTGGCCACGGCCAGGAACTCGTAGCGGTGGCCGGCCACGCCGACGAACAAACCCGAGCTGGCCGCCCCCGCCACCTGCTTGCGCCAGATGCGGAAATCGCCGCCGTTGTCGGCCAGGTACACGGTGACATGCTTGACGCCGCTGGCGTCGTCGGTGGCCTGCCAGGCCACGCTGAAGGTGGGTGCGCCGTCGGCATTGGCGCCGCGCGACGTGACGGTCAGCGCCGTCACCGGTGCACCGGCGTCGAGCGTGTGGCTGATGGTGTCGCTGTCGATCGGCGGGGCGTCGTCGAAGAACACCCGCGCCGACGCGGCGACGGCCGCACCGGTGGCCGCGCCTGCCGAAGCGGTGACGGTGTAGGCGACGAAGCCGGTGCCGGCACGGCCGCTGCTGTCGGGCAGCAACAGGCCTCGCGACGGGTCGCGCAGCACCTCGCCGGTGTCCGGGTCGATGGCCTGGATCAGCCAGGTGGCGACGCGCTCCTGCGCGTCGATGCCGGCCGACACACGCAGCACGTACCCCTTGCTGCCAGTGAAGTCGAAGTCGCCCTGGAACACCGCCCGGCCTTCGGGCAGGTGCACGTTGATGTCGCCGATCTTCAGGTCGCCCAGGCGCAGCGAGCGCGCGTCCAGGTCGGCATCGAGCTGGGTGACCAGCCGCAGCTGGCCCACCGCCTGCTCACCGGGGTTGGTGAAGCTGAGCGTGTAGGGCAGCGCATAGTCGGCCGGCAGATAGCTCAGGCCGTCGGCCGCCGGCAGCGCCTGCGGGCCCCGCACGGCCACCAGGGCGTTGGCCGCCGCCTCGCGCGCAGCGGCCTGCTGCAGGTACTGGGTGAGGTTGAGTGCCTGCGGGCCCACCGGGTTGAACTTGGCATCGAGCACACCCAGATGGCGCAAATACTCCAGCTCGGCACGGCCACCGGCGAACACGTCGAAGCTGATGAAGTGCGTCTCTTGCGAGGTGCCCAGGTCGTAGTCGGCACGGTCGGGCGCCACCGGCACCGGGATCTCGGCGTAGTTGCCGTCGTCGTCCTCGCGCACCTCGTGGTAGGCCACCGGCGCCCTGGCGGCCAAAGGATCCCCGGCGTAACGCGCGGTGTCGCCGTACCACTGCTGCACCTTGGCGAAGAAGCCCAGCAGGTCGGCCTGGGTGCGGTAGCTGTCGCCACCGCGGCCGATCAGGATGCCGGTGGCCAGCGTGGCGTTCAGGCTCAGCACCAGTTCGTCGGACCGGACCGGTGGCGCGTCGGCTTCGGCGCGCAGCAGGCCGGCGGTCTCCAACGCGGCCAGCCAGCCTTGCACCCACTGCGCCTCATCCGCAGCCAGCACGCCCAGGGCGACCGGCGCGCCGGCATCGGCCAGGATGGCGCTGCGCAGCGCGATCGCATGCGCCGTCTGGTCGGTGACGAACTCGGCGCGCGTCAGCGGTGTGGCCGCGCCCAGCGTGTCGAAGCGGAACGGCATCGCCAGCGCTTCGAGCTTGGTGATGTGCTCGTCGGGCTCACGCGAGAGGAACTTGGCCGCCAGGCCGTTGCTGATCTTGTTGAGATCCTGCACACCCCCGTCGAGCAGGCCGGCTGCCTTCCATTCGGGGCGGATCGCGTACAGCTTGGCGCGCAGGCCCTCGAAGTCGTAGGCCAGCCATTCGGCCAGGCCGGGATAGGTCTGCACGCTGAAGTTGAAGCCGACAAAGCCGCCGGCCGCCACGTCGAAGGCATAGCCGGGGGCCAGATTCCAGCCACCGGTGTTGGCCATGCCGTCGAGCGACGCCCAGGGGATGCCGCTGCGCAACGCGCTGGTGGGCGTGGTGCCGTAAGCCTGGGTGTTGCCCAGCCCTTCGGCGACCGCGCCTGGCGGCTGGCCGCCCACATTGCTGCCGAACACCACGTAGGGCAGTTCCAGCCCTTCGAGCACGTAGGCGCTGTTGCCCATGTTGGTGGCGCCGACGTCGAAGCGCACGTAGGGCGTGTCGACGTTGGTCAGGCTCTGCAGCGACACGCTGTAGAGCGCGGCGTCACCCGGGGCGATGGTGCGTGCACCACCGATGCCGATGGTGACATCGGCCTCGACCATGCGCTCGACCAGGTAGCGGTAGGGCTCGACCACACGCTGTCCATCGGGGTTGGTGACGACCACGTCGTACAGGCCATGCGGCACGTTGCGCAAATCGAAGGTGGCACGGATGTGGCTGGCGTCGATGACCTGCCAGCGGGCCGGCTCGATCTCGAATTCGCCCGGGCGGCTCAGCTTGACCAGCGCGCCGGGCGCGAAGCGCGCGCCTTCGATGTCCATCGTCACCCAGCGGTGCGCGTCGTCACCGGTGCCGCCCTGGTCGGGCGTGACGCGGGTGATGGCCAGCGGCAGCAGCTCGGCACGCAGCGTCACCGGCGTGCCGGCGGCCTGCTGGCGCGACCGCACCAGCAGGTAGTAGTCACCCGCCTTGGTGCGGGGGATCACGATCTGCTGGTCGGGCGACACCGGCTGGTCATAGGCGGCGTCGAAGGCATAGCCGGTGGGGATGTCGCCCCAGCGCAGCCAGATCTCGTTGGCACCGGCGGCGGCGCTGGAATCGAGCGTGAGGCGCAGCGTCTCGCCCTCGGCCACGGTGAGGCGGTACAGCCGCAGGTCGCCGCTGCCCAGCGTGGTCGAGACCAGCGTGCCGATCGGCAGCGCGGGCACTTCCACCCGCAGCGTGGCGGCCGAGGCGGTGCGGTTGTTGGCCTCGCCCGGCGGCACGTTCAGGCCGGTCTCGGTGTAGATGATGCGGCCTTCGAACACCTCGTTGTAGAGGTCGGGCCGCACGATGATGCGCCAGGTGCCGTCCTTGAGCGGCGGCAATTGGGCGCTGAGCGTGCCGTTGTAGCTGGCGCCGGCCAGCAGGTCGCCCACATGCGCCACCTTGCCGATCAGCAGGTCGTCCAGGCCCCAGCTGTTGTCGGCCGACAGGTAGACCGCGTCGGTCCAGCGGCCGTAGGCCGGGTTGATGGGCGAGACGTTGGTGATGGTGTAGTCGAACCGCACCGTCTGGCCCACTTGCGCAGCAGCGGGCAGCTGCACATCGGTGACCTGCAGGTCGGCCGGCGGCGGGGTCTCGATCAGCATCGGCTGCAGCGCCGCGCCGTTGTTGTTGTCGTCGAAGCCGAACTCGAGCACACGGCCGGAATCGCCGCCGCCCCAGGCACGTGCCGGGTCGGTGACCACGAAGACGTGGTACGGCCCTTCCAGATCACGCGGCGCGGTGAAGTTCAGCGTGGCTGCGTACTGGCCGCCGGCGGCCAGGCCGCCACCATGCTGCAGGTAACCGAGGTAGCGGTCCTTGCTCAGGTCGAGGAAGCGGTCCTTGCTGAGGTAGACCAGGTCGTTCCAGCTGCTCTGGTCGCCGGGCGTGCGGCCGCCCAGGTTCTGCACCGTCCAGCCCACGCTGAAGGCCTGGCCGGCCAGCACCGACAGCGGCGCACTGACCAGCGTGACCTGCAGGTCGGGCGGTGGCGACAGGCTGATCGGCAGCGCGACCTGGCCCAGGTTGTTGGCCTCGTCGCGGAACTCGAGCACCGCGCCCGACGGGCTGCCGGGGTTGTTCGCCACCGTGTCGAGGCCGTCGCGCACGGTGCTGGGCACGCTGCGGTAAATGTCCCTAACGGTGCCGGTGTCGGCCTTGACGATCAGCGTGAAGTTGCCGCTGATCGAGGTGGGCAGCGTGAAGGCGGCGCTGTTGGTGTAGCTCTCGCCGGGCTGCAGGTAGCGTGGCTTGCCCTCGGCGGTGGCCCCCATCGACGTCTGGCGCACGCGCAGCTGGATCTCGCCCAGCGTGCCGCGGTCGACCACCGGGTAGTCGCTCAGGTCGAGCGTGGTGTCGCGCGACAGGTAGACACCGTCGAACCAGCCGTTGACCCGCGTCGCCCGTGCGCCGGCATTGCTGACTGTCCAGGTGACGGTGATGGTCTCGCCCGAGGCGGGATTGGGGTTGCTCACCGCGACCGCGCCCACCTGCAGGTCGGGCTCGCGGTAGGTGACGTTCAGCGCCCCGGTGCCGAGGTTGTTGCTGCGTTGCGTGCCTTCGAACACGCTGGTGGCGTAGAGGTCGTCGCGCGCTTCAGCATTGTCCTGCCCCGTGAGTGCCTCGAACTCGGCCACCTGGCTGCCGGCGGCATTGCTGAAAAACGGCGCCAGCGAGCCGCGGCTGTGCAGCGCATCGGTGATGACGTGGATGAAGTAGGGCCCGTCGGTGCCCGCAGGCAGTGTCAGCAGGGCACTGGCGGTGTAGCTCTCGCCGCTGCCCAGCGTGCTGGTGTTGGCATGCACCACCGAGCCGATCTGGGTGGCGCGGCCGGGGATGAATTCCGGATCGCTGCTGAAGTAGATGTTGTCCAACCAGCCGCGCGTGCCGGCCCACACCGCGCCGCCGTGGTTGGTGACTGTCCAACGCACCAGCGTGGCCTCGCCGGAGAAGTTCTCGGGCTGGGTGACCACGCTGGCCACGCGCAGGTCGGCCGGCGCGTTGCTGACCACCGACGCCGCGCTGCGCGCGTTGTTGGTCTCGTCGATTTCACGCACCCGGTTGTGGATGTCGGTCTCCACCACCAGGAAGGCGCCCGAAACCGATGGCGCCAGCGCCAAGCTCTGCGTCACGCTGTAGGACTCGCCCAGGCCCAGGCTGCGCTCCTGCCGGTATTCACCCATCAGCCAGCGCACAGTGGCCTTGCTCAGGTCGGCGTTGTCGGCCACCCAGACCCGGTCGGTCCAGCTGCCGTCGAAGGCATCGGCGCGGTTGGTGACGGTGTAGCTGAAGGCATAACCACCACCTGCAGCGGTCTCCGCAGGTGCCACGGCCGCCGTCACGGCCAGGTCGGGCGGGGTGATGCCCAGCACTGCCATCGGCCGGGCCTTGTAGTTGTTGTTGTCGATCTGGCCAGCGTCGTCGGGATTGATGTGGACCGCCAGCGTGTCCTCGAGAATCGCGTCGTAGGTGTCGCTCCACACCGTCAGGAAATACTGGCCCGAGCGCATGCCTTCGGGGATCTGCACGTTCAGCGTGCCCAGGTAGTCCTCGCCCACGGCCAGGTGGCCGGTGTGGGTAGTCTGGCCGATCTTGATGTCGCCCTTGCCAGCCGACGGCCGGCGCTTGTCGACCGTGAGCCAGACCGTGTCGGTCCAGCTGTTGACCGCCGCGCTGTCGCCCAGCGTGGTGGCCGAGCCCTTGTTGGCCACCTGGTAGCGCACCTCCACCGTGCTGCCGTGCACCACCTGGTCGGGTGCGACCACGTTGCTGGTGACCAGGTCGCCGAACGGCACCGGGTCGACACGCAGGCGCTCGGCGCGGGTGTTGTTGGCTTCGCTCGGGTATTCGTCGATGCGGTTGTTGGCATCGGCGACCACGATGATGAAGACATCGCCGCGGTAACGGATCGGGATCGTCACCGACGGGATCACGGCGGCATAACTCTCGCCGGGGTTCAGTGCAGCCCCGCTGTCCTGGCGCGCCAGCAGCACGTCGTCACCACTGAGAATGCCGTCCAGCGACAGGTAGACCCAGTCGGCCCATTGGCCACTGGTGCCCTCGGGGCCCATGTTGGCCACGTTGTAGCGCACTGCGGCGGTTGTGCCGGCGGTCACGCTGGTGGGCACGGTGACGGTGGTCACCCGCAGGTCGGGCCGCGGGTTCAGGCTGACGGCGATGGCATCGCCGTCGACCAGCGTGTTGTTGGTGCGGGCGGCACCATGCTCGTAGATCTGCGTGCCGCCGCCACCCAGCGCGCTGTTGGTCACCACGCGCAGGCGGTAGGCGCCTTCGATCTTGCCCGGCAGGCGAACCTGCTCGGTGCGGCTGTAGGTGATGCCGGCATCCAGCCCGCGGTCGAAGTTGAAGGTGCCCAGCGTCACGATCGTGCCGCTGGGGGCCACCAGCTGCACGGTGTCCTGCCACTGCCCGGCCGCGCGTGCCTCGCCCTGGTTGCGCACCGTCCAGCTGATGTCGACCAGCGCACCCTCTTGCGCCACCGTGGGCGCATCCACCAAATCGACCACCAGGTCGGGCGACGGCGACAGTGCCACCGGCACCGCCACCGAGCGGCCGGTGTTGTTGTCGCCGAAGATGAACTCGAACGGCCCGCCGGTGCCGACGTTGAGGTACCAGTCACCCTGGATGCCCTCAGGCAGGCGCCCCTGGATGCTGCTGCTGTAGCCGTCGCCCGCAGCCAGCTGGCCCAGGTGGCCGACCGAGCCCAGGTTGTAGCGCGCACCGCTGCCGTCGGCGTTGGCCGACAACCAGACGATGTCGGTCCACGAGGCCGTGTTGGTGATGCCGATGCCGCGGTTGGCCACCGACCATTCCACCGAGATCACCTGCCCCGAGGTGGCCAGGCTGCGGGTGCTGACCGATGTGACCTGCAGGTCGGCGTAGGCGATGGGCATCACGTCCATGGCCTCGGCCGCCTGGGCCTGGTTGTTGGCCTCGCTGGTGTTCTCCCACACCGCGCCGGCGGCATCGGTGCGCACCACCACCGTGCCATGGCGGCTGAAGGCCGGGCCGAAGCGGTAGCTCAGGCTCTGGGTGTAGCGGTCGCCGGCCTCCAGCGCGGTGCCGCGTGCCACCGTGCCCAGCACGATGTCGTCGCTGTCGCCGATGGTGGCGTTGGTGCTGTAGATCACCCGGTCCACCCACTGGGTGGTGCGGCCCACGCCAGTGCCCTGGTTCTCGACCGTCCATTCGATGGTGACCGTGGCCGGGTCGGCGATCACCCGCGTGGGTGCAGCCACGCTGATCACCGCCAGGTCGGCATAGCCGTCACGGGCGACGTTGATGCCCAGGCTGTCGAGGTTGTTGTTCTCGCCAGCACCGTTCTCGTTGTTGGCATTGGTGGCGTCAGTCACCACGATCAGGCGCCAGTCGCCTTGCAGGTCGACCGGCAGGCGGAAGGCCAGCTCGCCTGCGGCGCTGCCGCCGGCGGCGATGGCCGCATGCAGCACCTCGCCCAGCAGCACATCGCCCGCGCCCACCGCGCCGTCGCGCGACAGGTGGATGCGCTCGCGCACGTCGATGGCCTCGGCGGTGCCGCTGTTGCGCGTGGTCCAGCGCAGCGTGACCAGCTCACCGCCCTGCAGCAGGCCGGTGGTCGACAGGCCTTGCAGCGACAGGTCGGGGCTGACGACGGCCACGTCCATGCTGGCCATGTTGTCGGCCTCGTTCGATTCGCCGACATAACCGCCATTGTCAGCGTCCACCTGCAGTTGCCAGGCACCGGCCGCCAGCGCGGGCACGGTGATGTCGAGCGTGCGGCTGAAGCGGCCGCCGGCTTCGAGCGTGCGGTTGGTCCAGTTGCCCCAGTTGGCCAGTTCCACCGCTGCGTTCAGTCCGGTCGGGTCGACCAGGCGCAGGCGCTCCTTGGTGAAGGAGGCCAGCCGATCGTTGCCGATGTTGTGCACCGTGTAGGCCACCTGCACCGTGGCGCCGACGCGCCAGGTGTCGGGCGCCGTCAGCCCCTCGATCACCAGGTTGGGCTTGGGCTCGGGGCGCACCTGCGTGGCCTGCGCCGCCGCTGCCGCGTTGTTGGCGGTGCGGCCCAGCTCGTAGACCAGGCTGTTGGCATCGGTCTTGACGATGAAGTACATCGCACCGGCGGCCAGGCTGCGCGGGATGTCGACGGTCATCCCGGCGCTGTAGCGCTCGCCGACGGCCAGCGCGCCCACGCGGGTGACCGCGCCCAGCTGCACCGCGCCAGTGCCCAGCGTGGGCGTGGCCGACAGGTAGACGATGTCGGTCCAGCGGCTCACGTCGGTGGCCACGGTGCCCAGGTTCTGCACCTCCCAGGTGACCGTGGCGGTGCGCGCGGCAAACACCTCGGCCGGCACGCTGCCCACCGTGGGCACCAGGTCGGCATAGGTCTGCTGCACGACGACCGGATCGGACAGGCGGCGGTTGTCGCCCCGGGTGTCGGGCTCACGCACGCTGGCGTTCACGTCGCTGATCACCGCGATGCGGTAGGTGCCTTCCAGCCGGGTGGGGATGCGCACCGTGGCGGTGGCCACGTAGTTGGCGCCCACGGCCAGCCCGCCGCTGCGGGTGACATTGGCCAGCACCACGTCGTCGGCGTTGCCGGCGATGGCATCGGTCGACAGCACGATGCGGTCGACCCAGCTGCCGGTGGCCGGGGCGTTGCCCAGGTTGGCCACCGTCCAGCCGATCTGGATCTCGGCGCCCGATGCGGCTGCGGCCGGCACCGCCAATGCGGCCACCGACAGGTCGGCATACAGGCGCGGTGCGGCAGTGAAGCTGCCCACCGTGCTGTTGTTGGCCTCGGCGTTGCCGGCGGCATTGGTCTCGAACAGCACGCCGGCACCGCTGATGGCGCTGTCGGCGGTGACGGTGATGTCGAAGCTGCCCGTGCCCAGCGCGCCATCGGGCAGCGTGAAGCTGAACGCGCGCGCACGCGCCTCGCCCGGGGCCAGCGC
This sequence comes from Burkholderiales bacterium, assembly GCA_038246615.1. GTDB lineage: Bacteria > Pseudomonadota > Gammaproteobacteria > Burkholderiales > Burkholderiaceae_C > Pseudaquabacterium. Next base: position 7,700 of record JBBRVT010000013.1, on the reverse strand, counting down.
CGCCGCCGCCGCGCCGCTGAAGGCCACTGCGGTGTTGATAACCACCGTGCCGGGCGTGCCGTCGGCATTGCGCTGGCGGATCACCACCCGGTCCTGGAAGGCGGCCGGCGTGGGCACCGCGCCCGTGTTGACATCCTCCCACTGCAACGTGACGGTGTCGCCGGCCTGCACCGCCGTCTGCACCAGCTGCAGGTTGCGCGTCTGCAGGTCGGGGCCGACGAGCAGCGCGCGGTCGAGGCTGTTGTCGGTTTCCAGCGGCCCGCCGGCGTTGAACTCGGGCAGTTCTCCCAGTGCATCCACCACCACCCGCAGGCGGTACTGGCCGATGGCATCGAGCCCCGCCGGCCAGTTGAAACTGGCGCTGCGCACGGCCTGGCCGCCGGCGGCGATGGCCTGGGCGCTGAAGGCCTGGGCGATGTTGGCCACCACCACGCCGGTGCTCAGGTTCAGCAGCTCCAGCCGCTCGGTCCACTGGCCGGTGGCGGCGGCGGTGCCGGTGTTGCGCGTGGCCCATTGCACCGTGACGGCCTGCCCCGCTGTCCACAGGCCGCCCGGTGTGATCGCCAGGTCGGCCACCTGCAGGTTGGCGTAGTCGGCCAGGGCGCTGCTGAAGCTGGCGAAGCTGCGGTTGTTCTCCTCGGCCCGGCCGCGTTCGGCCTGGGTGTTGTCGGTGTCGGTCTCGACCGTCACCGCCAGTTCACCCGCGCCCACCGGGCCGTCGGGCAGGCGGATCTGCACCGCGCGCTGCACCGATTGGCCCGGCAGCAGCGGGCCGTGGCCGGCCTCGCCCTCGACATAGGGCACCACCACCTGGGCCACCACCTCGCCGGTGGCGGCACGGCGCACGATCACGCGGTCGCTGAAGTCGCCCAGCGTGGGCTGGCTGCCCTGGTTGAGCGTGTTCCAGCGCACCTGCAGCAGGCCGCCCGAGCGGATGGCCTGGCCTTCGCTGGTGGCAGCCACGGCCAGGTCACGCACTGCCAGGTCCATCGCTGCGGCCGCGTCGGCCAGGTCGATCACCCGCGGCTGCCCCGGCGGGCTGACGAACACCGCCAGCCGGTAGGCGGCAGCGGTGTCCTGGTTGTAGTGGCCGTCCAGCAGCACGGTGTAGCGGCCGGCCACGGTGGCCACGGCTTCGATGTCGCCCAGCTCGCCGCCAGTGACCTGGCGGCCATACGGGTCGATCAGCCGCACGAAGCCGGTGTAGTTGAAGCGGTAGTTGCCCAGGACCGGGTCGTAGACGTAGGTGCGGGTGGTGAGGTCGCGGAAGTCGACGAACAAGCGGTCGCCGGCCTCGGCGTCGATGGCATAGGCCACCATCTCGCCGCTGGGTTCGACCCGGCCCGACGCCACCTCGCCACTGACCAGCGGCTGCGCGCTGGCGGCATCGAACAGCCGGAAGGCGTAGGCGCTGGAGGCGAAGCCGCTGACCGAGACGGTCAGGCTGTAGACCCCGGCCGACAGCGCCAGCTGCCGCACGTCGGGGTTGCTGGTGCCCGGCGACAGGCTGGTGCTGCTGTTGTCGGTGCCGTAGGGGCCCTGCAGCGACCAGCTCACCCAATCGCCGGTGCCGCTGTTGAGGCGGTCCAGCACCAGCAGCCGGGGTGCATCGAGCGTCAGGGTGTAACTGCGCTGTTGCGTGGCGGCATCGAGCGTGCCCGACACCGTCTGGCCCAGCACCAACGGCAGCGGCTGGGTGGCCGCGTCGTTGTCGAACTGGAACGACAGGCCGCCGTTGGTGACGCTGCCGTAGGTGTAGTTGGTCCAGTCGACGACCAGGTACACCGGCCCGTCGTTGGCCACCGGCAACGCCGCCAGGTCGACATTGGCCCAGCCCACACCGCTGAGCGGCTGGCCCTGGCCGTTGAACAGGATCCAGCGCGGCGTGTTGTTGTCGGCGGCCAGTGCATTCAGGCGCACACGATCGCCGGCCGCTGCATCCACACGCCAGATGCGGGCGGCGTAGTTCGACGCCGACGGCGCGGCCACCGATTGGCCGTAGTCCACGCGCGGCACCTGGTTGCCGTCCATGCGGCGCCAGGTGAAGTCGTAGTTGATGTCGAACGAGGAGGCGCTGATCTCCAGCGTGTGAACGCCAGGCTGCAATGCCACCGGGGCGTCCCAGCCATTGCCCACCACGGCGCCGTCGGCATCCAGGATGCGCGCGCTGCTGTAGAAGTAGCTCTGCCAGTTGAGGATGCTGTTGCGGTCGAGGTACCACAGCCCGGCCTCGTCGACCTGGAACTGGTAGCTGATCTTCTGGCCGCTGGCCAGCACGCCGGCCGCATTGGTGGTGGAGATCACCGGCTGCGCCGCCACCGCCGTGCCCCAGCGGGCCTCGAAGCGGTAGCCGTTGTCGAAGCCACTGTCGTTGGCCGCGCGCGTGATGCGCAGCAGCCAGGTGCCGGCGGTGCCCAGGTCGACGGCCAGCGGCGTGCCGGTGGCTGGGTTCCAGGTGCTGACGACGGTGCCCGCCGGGTTCAGCAGTTGCACCGAGCCGGCGCCGGCCCAGGTGGTGGCGCTGAGTTGCAGCCGGTCACCGGCCGCAGCGGCCAGGCTCCACAGCGCGCCCGTGGCCGGGCCGGCGGCGTCGGCCAGCACCCGCAAGGTCTCGGGCTGGCGGTCCAGCCGCTGGCTGGCAGCGACCTGGCGCGCCTCGAAGCGCAGGTCGGCGCTCGTGCCGTCGGCCGCGCCCGAGACGCGCACCACGTACTGGCCCGCAGGCAGGTACAGGCGGCGCAGCGTGGCCGCAGATGCGCTGTTGAGTGAATTGAAGGACAACTGCGTGCCATTGGGCGTGAGCACCTGCACCGTCGCCTGCCCGGCATGGGCCTTGAGGTTCTGCAGTTCGACCCAGCCGGCCTCGGCCATGGTGAAGCGCAGGTCGCGCACGTCCAGGCGCGTGGCCAGCGTGGTCGCAGTGGTGTCGTTCCACGCCAGGGGGCTGGACTGTGTGGACGGCTGGCGCAGCGTGGCCTCGAAACGCACCGCCGCAGTGGTCGCGAAGTGCTGCTTGGCGACGAGGTAGACCGGGCCGCTCTGGTTGGCGGTGAAGCCCACCGACGCGTCGGTGGTCCAGACGGTGCTGGTCACGCTGCGGCCGCTGCCATCGACCAGCGTGTAGCGCAGCTGCTGGCCCGAGACCACCGGGGCGGTGAAGTCCAGGTTGTAGGACTGGCCGGCCAGCACGTCGAAGCTGTGCACCACCAGCGATCGGCCGGCCGGCACGTCGCCGCTGAGCTGGCGATCATCGCCATGCGGCACCGCCACCTGCGTCAGGTCGAGCAGGTTGAAGCTGTAGGCCGGCGTGCCCGAGTTGTTGTGGGCCGTCACCTCGATGGTGTAGCGGCCGGCCGGCAGCCGCTGCACGACGTAGCTCTCCACGCTGGTCAGCGCCAGGTTGGCGACATCGCCCAGCGGCCCGCTCAGCCGCAGGTTGGCCGCCCCCGACTGCGGATCGAGCAGGATCACCCGCTCCTCGTCCAGCGTGAAGGTGTAGCGGTGGATGTCGCCGGGGTTGGTGACCGTGGCATTGACCCGGTCGCCGGGCAGCACCGGCACCGTGGGCACGCTGTAGGGGCGCAGCGTCACCGTGCCGCTGCGCGCGGTGGTGTCGTTGGTGCTGCCGTACAGGAAGAGCACGTGGCGACCCGACTCGGTCAGCGTCACGCGCACTGCGTTGTCGTTGGTGGCGTAGCCCGATCCGCTGGTCAGCAGCTGTCCGTTCGGGCCCACCAGCTGCCAGGAGTGGGAGGCGCCGCTGCTCAGGCGCGGGTCGATCTGCAGGGTCTGGCCCTTGCTGCCGTCGAACTGCCAGGCCTGTGCATGCTGGCCCTGGGCCAGCGAGACTGCAGTCGCCGCACCGGTGGCCAGGTTGGGCAGTGCGGCCACGGCGTCGATCAGCGCATGCCAGCTGCCGGGGTTGTCGCGCATGGCGCGGACCTGCAGCTCGTAGCGGCCGGCGCTCAGGTCCATCACCCGTTCGATGTCGCCATGGGTCAGTTCGGTCTGGCCGATCGGCGTTGCCGGTTCGTCCAGCCGCACCAGCGTGGCGAGGTAACTGTCGCCAGCGATGTTGAGCCACAGCCGGGTGGCGTCGGTCAGCGTGAAGCGGTAGCGCGATTCGTCGTCACCGCGCAGGAGCGTGGCGTCCAGCGCCGTGCCCAGGCTGTAGTCGGCGACCGTGGTGGTGGCGCGGCGCAGCGTGAAGTTCGCGCTGCCGGTCCATCCGTCGTAGTAGTTCATGGCCGCCAAGACCACGGTGTAGGTGCCGGTCTGGGTGGCATCGATGGCAACGCCGGTCTTGTTGGTGTACCACCAGGAACTGCCCATGCCCGAAGAGAGCACCTCGGCGCCGGTGGTGTCGTACACCTTGACGCGATAACCCAGCCCGTACGCGGCCGCTGCGGCGGTGGTGAGGTGGTAGCGCTGCCCGGCTTCCAGCTGCACCTGCAGCATCTGCTGGGCGGCGCCTGCGGTGAAGCCCAAGGTGGCCGACGCGTCCAGCGCCAGTGCCAGCATGTCGGCGTCCAGCGCCAGTGCGACGGTGAAGCGGTCGTCGGCTGGCGGCGTGTTGTAGTAGTTGCTGCTCTGGACCCACAGCGTGTAGCGCCCGGCGCCCAGGCTGTACATCTGCGCGCCGTTGTAGGGCAGCACGCTCTGGCTTCGGCCATTGGCGTCGTAGAGGGTGTAGGACTTGCTGCCGCCGGTGCTGGCCGATTGGTTGATCGTCACCATCGTCGGGCCGGCCAGCTCGAAGCTGTATTGCAGCGTCTGGAACGGGACCAAGAAGCGCCCGCTCACGCTCTCGCCCGCCACCATGGGCACCGCGGCCTTCGGGGTGGTGACCAGCTCGAAGCGCAGCGCCGTGCCGCCGGTGGTGGCGGTGGTGTTGCGGGCCACGGCCAGCAGGTAGCGGCCGTCGCGCGGAACGCTCAGCAGCACGGCGCCGGTGCTGGCCGGATCGCCGGTGCCCAGCAGCACGCCGCCGCTGTCGTACAGGCGCCAGAGGTTGCCGGTGCCGGCGCCGGCCAGGCCGCGCAGGTAGGTATTGACATCGGCGTCCAGCGTCAGGTCGAACAGCTCGTAGGCATCGTTGGTGGCCAGGTCGACGGCCACGGTGTTGTCGGCAGACAGTGCCACCGCCGTGCCGGCATCGCGCAGCGCGAAGCGCGCCTCGCCGCTGCCGCCGGTGAAGCTGAGGCTGTAGCTGCCCGCCGGCAGCCAGCGCACCGGCAGCTGCCAGTTGCGGGTGCCGTTGAACCAGATCGAACTGCGGAAGGCGCCCGTCGCCTCGGCCCCGCGTGGACCGGTCAGCGTCCAGTTCTGCCAGTTGCCCGACTGCCATTCCAGCGCCACCCAGCCGTCGGCGGCCAGATCGAACTGCACACGCAGGTCGGCGGTCGCCCAGTCGACGGATTGGCCCAGCGAGATCGCCTGGCCCAGCGCGGCCGGCGGTGTGCCGGCGGTGCGCATGGCACGCAGCTGCGGCAGGCCGGCCTGGGCATCACCGGTGCGTTGCAGGCGCAGCACCAACGCGCCATCGGTCGTGGCGGTGACGGTGCCGGTCGAAGAAGGCTGGCCGGGCCAGGCCATGCGCTGGCCGTAGGCGTCGAACCATTCGACGCGCCAATCGCTGTCGTCGCCACTGACGAGTTGCAGGCGCAGGCTGTCACCGGCCAAGGCGTCGATCGCGAAGGCACGGCCTTCGCCGACGGCCAGACCCTGCAGCGAGGGCGACGCGCCATCGGCCAGCCGCGTGGCGGCGGCCAGCGGCTGCAGCAGCAGCGCCAGTGGCGTGGCGCGGCCATCGTTGCTGCTGCGCTCGACGGTCAAGGTGTAGCGGCCGGGCAGCAGCCATTGCGGCTGCCCGGCGTCGCGCAGGCCGCTGCCGTGGAAGGTGCCGCTGCGCGGGCCCTCCAGGCGCAGTTGCAGGCCGTCGTCGGCCCCGGTGGCCGACAGCAGCCAGGGCCCGGGCGTGGCAACGTCGAAGCCGATGCGGTCGCCCTGCGCCGCGTCGATGTCGACGCGTTGCGCCAGCGCACCGTCCAGCATGCCCAGGTCGATCTGCTGCGGCGGCATTGCGGCCTGGCGTTCCAGGCGCAGGTCGAAGATGCCGTCGCCGCGGTCACTGCCCCAGGCGACATGCCGCGACAGCAGCAGCGTGTAGTGCCCGGCGGCCAGCGGCGCGCTGAAGCCGGCCTGTGCGGCCGCGGCCTCGGCTTCGGCCACGCCGACGCCGCTGTGCACCACGTCGCCCTGCGCATCGAGCAGCCACCAGACATTGCCGCTGCCGGCCGCAGCGCCGGGCTGCAGCGCCACCCGCTCGCCATCGGCCAGTTCGATGTCGAACAGCGCGATCCCCGCCACGGTGTCCAGCGTGGTCAGCAGATGCCCGTCGGCCGGCCAGGGCTGGGCCTGGGCACCGTGGCGCAGCGTGAAGTCCACCCCCTGCAATTCGTGGTCGTTGACCAAGAGCCGGTACTCGCCCGGCCCCACGTCGATCGGCGGCAGCCAGTACAGGCTGCCCGAATGGCCCGGCACCGAGGTCCATTGCGGCCAGCTCCACTCCCAGCGCATGCCTGCGGGGCCTTCGAGCCGGAAATCGTGGCCGCCGAAGTCGTTGGCCAGGTCGAGGAACAACTGGCCGGGCTGGTCCACCAGCACGCGGTATTCGCGCCCCTGCGCGGCAGCGTCGGCCGGCTCGGCCACTGCCTGGCCCGGCAGCAGCGTGGGCAACCCGGCCAGCGGATCCAGCGGCGAGACGGTGGCGGTGGCCCACACGCTGGCCGTCGGATCGACCGGCGCTGCCGCGCCGTCCTCGCCGGACGCGCCGGTGCGCACCAGCCACAGGTAAGCCGGTCCGGCTGCAGCGCCGTGGACGAAGCTGTTGCGCCAGGTCAGCGGCTGCAGCGAGTCGATCACCCGGCCGAAGGCGTCGAGCTGCGCAACCTGAAACTCGGCGGCCGCATCCCCCAGACCGAGCGTGAAGGCGTCGAACGGTGTCACCGGCAAGGCCAGCAACAGGCCTTCATTCAGCGCCACCGGGCCCAGATCGGCCGGCTCGCCGTCGGCCAGCGCGGTGGCCGTGGTGAACGGCAACAGGTGCAGCGTGACCATGCCCAGCGCACCGCGATCGGCTTCGACATCGATCACCGCGTCGCCGGCGCGCAGATAGACCACGCCGGCACCGCCCAGCCAGCCGCCACTCCAGCCGGCCCAGGGGGCCAGCGCAGACACGGTGTCGCCGACGCGGACCCGTTCGACCGGGCGAAGCCCGCCCTGCGCGAGCGACCAGTAGGCCGAGCCCCCCGCAGCGAGAGCGGACTCGCCCGACACCAGGTAGAGCCCCTCGGCGGCAACCTTGAAGCGAATCTGCTGATGCTGCCCGCTGGCCGCGATCGTGGCGTCCAGCACGGTGGCCGCGCCCGCCGCCAAGGTGCCGGCGTCGCGCTGCCCGTCGGCCACGTGCGCGACGGCGCTGAGACGGAAGTCGAAACGCCCTGCCAGCGTGGCGGCCGAATCGGCATCGCGGTACAGCGCCAAGGTGTAGCGATCGTCGCGCCCGGGCGTGAAGCGCAGCAGCGTGTCGCTGGCCGGGTCGCCCGCCAGCACCCGCAGGCCGTTGCCATCGTAGACCGCGAAGTGGTGGCCTGCCACCGCATCGGCGAGGCCGTCGAGCTGGTAGTCCAGCCCCGCCT
>JBBRVT010000012.1:0-23114 GCA_038246615.1 Burkholderiales bacterium | reverse complement strand
GGCCGGCGCATCGACGCGCTGGAAGAGCGCCTGGGCGTCAAGCTGTTGCTGCGCACCACCCGGCGCATCAGCCTCACGCACGAGGGCAGCGCCTACCTGGAGGACTGCCAGCGCATCCTGGCCGACGTCGCCAATGCCGAGGCCAGCGTCTCGGCAGGCGGCGTGAAGGCCAGCGGCTATCTGCGCATCACCGCGCCGGCGGGCTTTGGCCGGCGCCATGTGGCGCCGCTGATGCCGGGCTTCCTGGCGCGCCATCCCGATGTGAACCTGTCGCTGAACTTGAGCGACCGTGTGGTCGACATCGTCAACGAAGGCTTCGACTGCGCGGTGCGGGTGGGCGACATGCCGGATTCCAGCCTGATCAGCATCCGCCTGGCCGACAACCGCCGGCTGTGCGTGGCCGCACCGGCCTACCTGCAGCGCGCGGGCACGCCGCAGCAACCGAACGAACTGGGCCGGCATGCATGCCTGACGCTGTCGTCCGACGCCAGCCAGACGCGCGGCTGGGCCTTCCTGGTCGGCGGCGCCGTCAGCCACCTGCGGCCCAGCGGCCGCATCGACTGCAACGACGGCCAGGTGCTGCACGCCTGGTGCCGCCAGGGCCTTGGCATCGCCTGGCGCAGCACCTGGGAGGTGGAGGGCGACATCACCGCCGGCACCCTGGTGCCGGTGCTGGAGGCCTTTGCCGCCCCGCCCAACGGCATCTACGCGGTGCTGCCGCAGCGCAAGCACCTGCCGCTGCGGGTGCGGCTGTGGATCGACTACCTGAAGCAGCACTACGGCGACGCCACCTACTGGCGACGGGCCGGGAACTGAAGGGGTGCATCGGGCTCGTTGCTGTCGTTGGCGTTGTTGAACAGCCGACATTCACAGTTCGGCGCGAGGCTGAGCACGGCGGGTGACTAGCTGACTCCATGTCATTCCGGGCCTCCGGCCCTCCCTTCTTTACTTACGTCAGCCAGTCACCCGCCGTCCTCGCCCAGGACACAGCGGTGGCACCCGAAGGCCAAAGACCCGAGCGCCTCGGTGGTGCCTGAGCGTCGGGCCGGGCGGGCGTGTTCTGCGTAAGTCAAGAAGGGAGGGCCGGAGGCCCGGAATGACATGGAGTCAGCCAGTCACCCGCCGTCCTCGGCCTCGCGCCGAACTGTGAGTGTCGGCTGTTCAACAACGCCAACGACAGCAACGAGCCCGAACCCGCCCGTCAGATCTCCACCTTGGCGCCCAACTCCACGATGCGGTTGCTGGGCAGGCTGAGAAAGTCGGCCGCGCCAGCGGCGTTGCGGTGCATGCTGGCGAACAGCTTCTCGCGCCACATGGCCATGCCGTCGCCGAAGGTGGGGATCACGATGTCGCGGCTGAGGAAGTAGCTGGTGTCCATGTCGGGCAACGGGATGCCCCGGCCCTCCAGCAGCTTCAACGCCTCGGGCACGTCGGGCTCGTTCTTGAAACCGAAGTGCAGCACCACCTGCCAGCAATCGTGCCCCAGGGCCTGCATCTCGGTGCGCCTGTTCAGCCCGATCCACGGCACATCATGGGCGCGCACGGTGACGAACAGGTTGTATTCGTGCAGCACCTTGTTGTGCTTGAGGTTGTGCAGCAGCGCATTGGGCGTCATGTCGATGTCGGCCGACAGGAACACCGCCGTGCCCGGCACCCGCAGCGGCGGGCTGACGAAGATCGCCTCCAGGAAGCTGGTCAGGTCGATGGCATCGTCGCGCAGCCGCGCGGCCATCAGCTTGCGGCCCCGCATCCAGGTGCGCATCAGCGTGAACATGCCGATGCCGATGACGATGGGAAACCAGCCACCACCGACCAGCTTGAGCATGTTGCTGGCGAAGAAGGTGATGTCGATGACAAAGAAGAAACCGGTGGCCAGCAGGCAGGGCAGCAGCGGGTACTTCCAGCCGTAGCGGATGACGTAGAAGGTCATCACCGTGGTGATGGTCATGTCCAGCGTGACGGCGATGCCGTAGGCCGAGGCCAGGTTCGACGAGGTTTTGAACAGCCCCACCGCCAGCACGATGAAGACGAACAGCCCCCAGTTGACGAAGGGCACGTAGATCTGGCCGGTGTCCTTGACGGACGTGTGGCGCACCGCCATGCGCGGCAGGATGCCCAGCTGGATGGCCTGCTTGGTGACCGAGAAGGCCGCCGAGATCAGCGCCTGCGAGGCGATCACCGTGGCTGCGGTGGCCAGGAACACCAGCGGCAGGCGTGACCACTCGGGGGCCATCAGGAAGAACGGGTTCTTGACCGCCTCCGGGTCGTTGAGCAGCATCGCGCCCTGGCCGAAGTAGTTGACCACCAGTGCCGGCATCACGAAGCCGTACCAGGCGATGCGGATGGGCTTCTTGCCGAAGTGGCCCATGTCGGCGTAGAGCGCTTCACCACCGGTGACGCACAGCACCACCGCGCCCAGGCCGATGAAGGCCACCAGCGGCTGGGCGATGAAGAACTTGGCGGCATACAACGGGTTCAACGCCACCAGCACCGCCGGGTTGGCCAGGATGTGCGGCAGGCCCAGCGCCACCAGCACGATGAACCACACCAGCGTGATGGGCCCGAAGAACTTGCCGATGCCGCCGGTGCCGAAGCGCTGCACCGAAAACAACCCGGTCAACACCAGCAGCGTGATCGGGATGACCCAGTCGTGCAGGCTGGGCGCGGCCACCTCCAGGCCTTCGACTGCCGACAGCACCGAGATGGCCGGGGTGATGACACCGTCGCCGTAGAAGATGGCCGTGCCGAACAGACCCACCGTCATCAGCACGCTGCGCAGTTGTGGCTTGTCTTTCACCGCCGTGGTGGCCAGCGCCAGCATGGCGATCAGGCCGCCCTCGCCGTTGTTGTCGGCACGCAGGATCAGCAGCACGTACTTGACCGAGACGATGATCGTCATCGTCCAGAAGATCAGCGACAGGACGCCCAGGATGTTGTCCGCCGACGTGGCCACATGGCCGGCGTGGAACACCTCCTTGAGCGCGTACAGCGGGCTGGTGCCGATGTCGCCATACACCACGCCCAGCGCGCCGAGGGTCAGTGCGGCCAGGGCGGCAGGGGTCTTGGGGGCGTTGGCCGTGCTCATTGCCGGGCCCCGCCGGTGGGGCCGCGTGTCTGTAAGCGGCTCATTCTGCGCCTGCTTTCGTGCGGCGCATCATGGCAGCGGCTGGTGTTGCTAAGGCGCGCCGGTCGCATGCCGCACCGGCTGCGGCGCGGTCATTCGTAGACTTCGGCGTCGGGGTCGGTGGCCTCCAGCTCGTAGCTGGCCGCCAGCATCGCCAGGCGGCCGATCACGCCGTACATGTAGAAGCGGTTGGGTGCGTTGAAGCCGGGCTTCTCGCCCGGGCGCGGCAGGTAGTGGCTGCCGGCAAAGGCCAGCGGCACGTAGCGCGCGCCGGGGGCGTTGAGCGCCTCGTCGGCGCCGCGCTCGGCATGCACGCGGTAGTAGCCGCCGACCACGTAGCGGTCGATCATCGTCACCACCGGCTCGGCCACCGCGTCGTTCACCCGTTCGTAGGTGGGCACGCCTTCCTGGATGATGACCTGGGCGGCCTCGGTCACCGGCACGCCGCCAGCAGCGGCGACCGCGCGGGCGCGGGCGCGGGCATGGGCCTCGCCCAGGTCCTTGGCGTCGCGCACGGTGATCGGGCCCAGCGCTTCTCTGCCGCTGTCGGCCTTGACCACCACGAACGGCTTCTCGTTGATGCCGTATTCCTTGTACTTGCGCCGCACCTTGGCGAGCAGCGCCTCCACGTTGGACTGCACGCAGTCCAGGCCGGCGGCGTCGGCGGGCACCGCCTCGGCGCACTGGCCGTACATCGGGTTGATCAGCCACGGGTCCATGCCCAGCAGCTTGGCGAACTTCTTGGCCACCTCTTCATAGCTCTGGAAGTGCCGGCTCATGCGGCGCACACCCCGGCCGGCGTGCAGCGGTGGCAGCAGGTACTGCTCATGCAGATGCTGCAGAACCCGCGGCACGCCGGCCGACAGGTCGTTGTTCAGCAGGATGGTGCAGGGGTCGAAATCCTTCAGCCCCAGCCGGCCGCGGGTGCGCAGCAGCGGCTCCAGCACCAGCTCGCTGCCGTCGGGCAGGGCCACCGGGGTGGGCGCCTTCACGGCTTCGTCCAGCGTGCCCAGGCGGACGTTCAGGCCAGCCTGGTGAAGATGCGCATCAGCCGCTGCACGCTGCTCAGGTAGAAGGTGTTGCTGGAGTGCGCCTGCTCGGGGATCAGCAGCAGGTTCCTGGCCTCGGGGCAGATCTTCTCGATGGCCGCCATCGCCGCCTGCACCGCCAGCGGCAGCATCTCGGGCGTGAGGTTGTTGAAGCCGACCGGGAACAGGTTGGTGTCCACCGGCGCCAGCTTGAAGCCGGCGTTGCGCAGGTCGACCGAGCAATAGAACGGCGGCGTGTGCTCCATCCACTCCAGCCGGAACCAGCGCTCGATGGCCGGCATCGAATCGAGGATGCGCGCCTCCAGCTCGTTGATCGGGCCGGTGAGTGCGGTGATGAGGTGCGGGACCATGGGAATCGCCTGGATGCTGGGGGATTCGATCGATTCTGGCAGATGGTGCCGCCGCAGGGTTTGGCAAGCGGCCAAGAAAAAAGGGCTGCCCGAGGGCAGCCCTTTCGACGCCGGCCGGCACTTGCCGGCCACCGCGCGTCACTTGCTGTAAGCGGTCTCGCCGTGGGAACTGATGTCCAGACCTTCGCGCTCTTCTTCTTCCGAGACACGCAGGCCGACGACCAGGTCGGTGATCTTGAAGGCGATCGCCGCAACCACGCCCGACCAGACGATGGTCAGCAACACGCCCTTGAGCTGGATCCACACCTGCGCGCCGATGCCGTTGCTGCCCACGGTGGCCGTCACCCAGTCGGTGACCAGGCCGGGGCCGCCCAGGGCCTGGTTGTTGAACACGCCGGTGAGCAGTGCGCCCACGATGCCGCCCACGCCGTGCACGCCGAACACGTCCAGCGAGTCGTCTGCACCCAGCATCTTCTTCAGGCCCTGCACGCCCCACAGGCAGGCGAAGCCGGCGACGAAGCCGATCACGATGGCGCCCATCAGGCCCACGTTGCCACAGGCCGGGGTGATGGCCACCAGGCCGGCCACTGCACCCGAGGCCGCGCCCAGCATGCTGGCCTTGCCGCGCATCATCGCCTCACCCAGACACCAGGCCAGCACGGCGGCAGCCGTGGCGGTGAAGGTGTTCATGAAGGCCAGCACGGCGGAGTTGCCGGCTTCCAGCGCGCTGCCGGCGTTGAAGCCGAACCAGCCCACCCACAGCAGCGCGGCACCCACCATGGTCAGCGGCAGGCTGTGCGGCGCCATGGCCTCACGGCCGTAGCCCACCCGCTTGCCGATCATGTAGGCGCCCACCAGGCCCGCCACCGCTGCATTGATGTGCACCACCGTGCCGCCTGCGAAGTCCAGCGCGCCGTGCTGCCAGATCAGGCCGGCCTTGGCGTTCATCGCATCGACCACTTCCTTGCTGGCGTAGGCATCCGGGCCCATCCAGAACCACACCATGTGGGCGATCGGCGCGTAGCTGAAGGTGAACCACAGCGCGCTGAACAGCAGCACAGCGCTGAACTTGATGCGTTCGGCGAAGGCGCCGACGATCAGGCAGCAGGTGATGCCGGCGAAGGTGGCCTGGAAGGCCGCGAACAGCAACTCTGGGATGTAGACGCCCTTGCTGAACGTGGCACCCATTGCAAACGTGCCGGTGGCCGGGTCGAACAAGCCTTTCAGGAACAACCGGTCAAACCCGCCGACGAAGGCATTGCCCTCGGTGAACGCCAGGCTGTAGCCGTACAGCGCCCACAGCACCACGATCATCGAGAAGGTCACCATCACCTGCATCAGCACCGACAGGATGTTCTTGCTGCGCACCAGGCCGCCATAGAACAGCGCCAGTCCGGGCACCACCATCATGATGACCAGCAGCGTGGCCACCAGCATCCAGGCCACGTCGCCCTTGTTGGCGACAGGGGCTGCCGCAGGGGCCGCCTCGGCCGCAGCAGATGCTGCCTCGGCCGGTGCAGCCGCTGCGGCGGGGGCTTCGGAAACTGCCGGTGCAGTGACAGCGGGAGCGGACGCGGCAGGGTCCTGCGCGATCGCGCCGCCCGCAAAGCCCAGGACCGCGAGGCCCAGGGCGAGGGAAGCGAGGAGCTTTCTCATGGTGAATTCTTTCCTTGCGGATTCTTGTGGGCACGGTTGGGCGCGGGCGCCCGGCGGCCAGGGCCGCACGGGGGGCATGCCAGCGCAGCAGTTCAGGTCAGAGGGCGTCCTTGCCGGTCTCGCCGGTGCGGATGCGGACCACCTGCTCCAGGGTGGAGACGAAGATCTTGCCGTCGCCGATCTTGCCGGTGCGGGCCGATGCTTCGATGGCTTCGATGACCCGGTCGACGATGCTGTCGTCCACCGCCGCCTCGATCTTCACCTTGGGCAGGAAGTCGACCACGTACTCGGCGCCGCGGTACAGCTCCGTGTGGCCCTTCTGGCGGCCGAAGCCCTTGACTTCAGTCACCGTGATGCCCTGCACGCCGATGGCGCTGAGGGCTTCACGTACTTCGTCGAGCTTGAAGGGCTTGACGATCGCGGTCACCATCTTCATGGTTAGCTCCGTTTCGATAGGGTCAGAAACCGTACTTGATGCCCAGCACCAGGGCCGACTTGCCCAGGTTCTTGCCGGCAGGAGAGACATACAGCTTGTTGTCGGTGCCCACCACAGCCGCACTCAAGGTCAGGCCGGGCATGGCTTCGTAGCCCACGGTCAACGAGTAATCGGTGTAGGAGAACTGGTCGTTGCCCGAACCGCTGACCTTCTGGTACCCAATGTGCGGGGTGATCGACACCGGGCCGACCGGGAAGGTGGCGGACAGATCCAGGTAGCCGCTGTTCTTGCTGTCAGCAAAGCCGAACAGGTTGGTCACGCTGTGCGAGTACTTCACCGTGGCCGGGCCGAAGGTGATGGCACCGTACAGCTCGGTGGTGTTGGCGCTGGTGGCCAGAGCATTGCTCGGGTAGACATAGGCCAGGATGCCGACGTCGAAGCCGACGTCCTTGGCCAGTTCGCCCTTGTAGCCGCCGTAGAGGTCCAGCTCCATGTTGCCGTCGCCGCCACCGTCCTTGACCCACTTGATCGACGAGGCCCAGGCGCCCACGTAGAAGGCGCCAGCGGCGTAGTCGACACCGGCTGACACAGCCGGCTTCAGACGCGACTGCGACACGCCGCGGTAGCGGTAGTCGGTGACACCAGCGACATTGAAGGCCAGCTGGGCCGATGCGATGGTGGGGACAGCGGAAGTAGCCAGGGCGGCAGCGATTACCAGCAGCGTCTTTTTCATGTGTGGGTTCTCCAGGGAGGGATGGGGACTGTTGTTGGTGCCACATCTGCAGCTTCCATGCCACCCGTGGGTTCTCCCGGTGGAATCGCCCCAAGGCGGTGACTGGCCCGCCATGCGCACACCAAGTCGCGGCGCGATTGCGCACCAAACACAAGCGCCCCCGGGAGATGCACATCCTTGGTGCGAATCAAGATGCTCTGGCGCACGCGCACAATCAACCGCCAGGAAGGATGGTCGCAATGTCCCTGGCAGTGATCAAGAGCCGCGCGCTGGACGGGCTGGCGGCGCCCCCGGTGCAGGTGGAAGTGCACCTGGCCAACGGCCTGCCCAGCTTCACGCTGGTGGGCCTGGCCGACACCGAGGTGAAGGAGTCCCGCGAGCGGGTGCGCGCCGCGCTCACCAACTCGGGCTTCGCCTTCCCGCACAACAAGCGCATCACCGTCAACCTGGCGCCGGCCGATCTGCCCAAGGAGAGCGGCCGCTTCGACCTGCCGATCGCGCTGGGCATCCTGGCGGCCGATGGCCAGCTCGACATGGCGCGCGTGGCCGCCTGCGAATTTGCCGGTGAACTGGGCCTGGCTGGCGAACTGCGCCCGGTGCGCGGCGCGTTGGCGCTGGCCCTGGCGCTGCAGCGCGAGGCCACCGGCGGCGCCCCGGCGCCCATCCTGGTGCTGCCCCAGACCAGTGCAGCGGAGGCGGCACGGGCGCGGCAAGTGCGCGTCTGCGGTGCATCCGACCTGCTGACCGTGGTGCGCGCCCTGCTGCCCGGCGATGCCGCCGAGCCACTGGTGCCGATGACGCCGCCGGCCGACATCCCCGGTCCGCCAGCGCCCGACCTGCGCGACGTGCGCGGCCAGGCCGCCGCCAAGCGTGCGCTGGAGGTGGCCGCCGCCGGTCAGCACAGTCTGCTGATGGTGGGCCCGCCGGGCAGTGGCAAGAGCATGCTGGCGCAGCGCCTGGCCGGCCTGCTGCCGCCGATGGGCGACGACGAGGCGCTGGCCAGCGCCGCGCTGGCCGGGCTGGCGCCGGGTGGCTTCGACCCCACCCGGTGGCGCCAGCGGCCGCTGCGCGCGCCGCACCACTCGGCCAGCGCGGTGGCGCTGGTGGGCGGCGGCTCACCGCCGCGGCCGGGCGAGATCTCGCTGGCGCATGGCGGCCTGCTGTTCCTCGATGAATTGCCCGAGTTCCCGCGCGCGGCGCTGGAAGCACTGCGCGAGCCGCTGGAGACACGCCGCATCACCATCGCCCGCGCGGCGCGCTCGGCGCAGTTCCCGGCCGACTTTCAGCTGGTGGCGGCGATGAACCCCTGCCCCTGCGGTTGGTTGGGGGCCCAGGTGGCCAGCCGCAGCTGCCGCTGCACGCCCGAGCAGGTGGCGCGCTACCAGGGCAAGCTGTCCGGCCCGTTGCTCGACCGCATCGACCTGCAGGTGGAAGTGGCCGCCGTGCCGCCCGATGCCATGCTGGCCCAGCCTGCGGGCGAGGCCAGCACGGTGGTGGCCGCGCGCGTGGCGGCTGCCCACGCCCGCCAGATCGCCCGCCAGGGCTGTGCCAACGCACAGCTGCAGGCCGGCGCGCTCGACACCCATGCCGCACTCGACGATGCGGCCAGCCGCTTCCTGCAGCAGGCCGCCGCCCGGCTGGGCTGGTCGGGCCGCGGCCTGCACCGGGCAATGAAGGTGGCACGCACCATCGCCGACCTGGCGGGCACTGACCGCATCGGCGTGCCGCACCTGGCCGAGGCGATGCAGTACCGGCGCGCGCTGCCGGGCGCTTGAAACTGCGCGCGGCCGGCCCGTCAGGCCGTCGCGCGCCGCGGCTCGGCCGGCATGGCCAGCAACGCCGCAGCGGTGCACAGCGAGATGCCGGCCATCCACAGGAACAACGTGCCGAAGCCGGCCGCCTTGACCACCGGCCCGAGAGCCCACACCGCCAGCGAGCTGAAACCCAGCGACAGCGTGAGCCGCAGGCCGGCCACGCGGCTGCGCATGCTGTCGTCGACATAGCGCACGATCACCGCGTCGGTGAACGGAATGGCGCCGAAGATCAGCACCATCACGCCCAGCAGCGCCGCATACAGCCACCAGCCCTGGGCCTGGCTGGCCAGGGCCAGCAGCGGCGCCTGGCACAGCACGATGCCCAGCTGCAGGCGCTTGAGCGGCACCCGGTCGAGCAGCCGGCCCACCACCAGCTGCGACACGCTGGCCAGCGCATACACACCCGCCAGCAACAGGCCGACGGTGGCGGGGTCGCTCACTGCGCCGTGCAGGCGCTCGGTCAGCAATTGGGCATTGCCGTTGGTGGTGAGGTTGAACAGCAGCCCGGCAGTGGCCGAGGCCACCGTCATCACCACCAGCACCCGCGCCAACTGGCCCGGCGCCAGCGCGACCGCACCTGCGGCCTTGCGGCGCGACGGCGGCTGGTCTTCGGCCGGCACCAGCCAGGCGAACAGCACACCCAGCGCGATGCACACCAGCCCCGGCACCACGAACGCCGCGCGCCAGCCGGCCAGCTGCACCAGGAAGCCGGTGGCCAGCGCTGCCGCAGCGATGCCCAGGTTGCCGCTCAGGCCGTTGACGCCGATGACGGCGCCCGGCTTCTTGGCACCCTGCACCAGCATCGGGATGCCCACCGGGTGGTAGATGGCCGAGAAGGCGCCGAGCACCGACAGCGCCGCCGCCAATTGCCAGGCGGTCTGCGTGGCCGCAGCCAGCAGGGCCGAGGCGCCCATGCCGAAGAAGAACACCAGCATCATCGGCCGCCGGCCCCAGCTGTCGCCGAGCTTGCCCGCCGGCAACGAGCCCAGGCCGAACATCAGGAAGGCACCCACGCCATAGGGCATCAGGTCTTCCCAGCGGCTGAAGCCGAAGTCGGCGGCAATGGCCGCCACCGCAGTGGCGAAGATCAGCAGAAACAGGTGGTCGAACGCATGCGCCACGTTGAGCAGCAGCGTGACGGCGCGGGCAGGCGGTTGCATCGGCGCATTGTCGGCGCGCTGGTGCACCGCGCTGTCACGTCAGCGCTGTCACGTCAGCGCTGTCACGTCAGCGCTGTCACGTTAGCGCTGTCACGTCAGCGCGGCCACGCACCAGGCTGTCACAACAGCGGCGCCAGGTGGCGCTCGGCCTCGGCCACGCCCAGGCCCTCGGCTTCGGCCCAGGCCTGCACCTGGTCGTTGCCGATGCGGCCCACGTTGAAGTAGGTGGCCTCGGGGTGGGCCAGGTAGAAGCCGCTGACGCTGGCCGCCGGCGTCATCGCCAGGCTCTCGGTCAGGCCCATGGCGATCTCGCCAGCCTGCAGCGCGGCAAACATCGCGCGCTTCACGCTGTGGTCGGGGCAGGCCGGATAGCCGGGCGCCGGGCGGATGCCGCGGTACTGCTCGGCGATCAGCTGCGGGTTGCTCAGCGCTTCATCGGGCGCGTAGCCCCACAGGTCGGTGCGCACACGCTGGTGCAGCCGCTCGGCAAACGCCTCGGCCAGGCGATCAGCCAGGGCCTTGAGCATGATGGCCTGGTAGTCGTCGAGGTCGGCCTCGAACTGGGCCACCTTTTTCTCGATGCCCAGCCCGGCGGTGACGGCGAACAGGCCGATGTAGTCAGGCTTGCCGCCCGCATCGGCGCGCGGGGCGATGAAGTCGGCCAGGCTGCGGTTGGCACGCTTGATCTTCTGGCCGTTCTCGCCGTCGATCACCGGCCGCTCGGTCTGCAGCCGCAGCGGGCGCCAGTGCATCAGCACCTGGCTGCGGCTCTCGTCGGTGTAGATGGCAATGGTGTCGTCGTCCACCGTGTTGGCCGGCCAGAACCCCACCACGCCATTGGCCTGCAGCCAGCGGCCGTCGATGGCGCGCTGCAGCAGCCGCTTGCCGTCACTGAACACCCGCACCGCCTCGGCGCCGACGATCTCGTCCTTCAGGATGTCGGGAAACTTGCCCGCCAGGTCCCAGGTCTGGAAGAACGGCGCCCAGTCGATGCAGCCCGCCAGCTCGGCCAGGTCGAAGTTCTTGAACACCCGGCGGCCGATGAACTTGGGCTCGGGCGGCATGTAGGCCGCCCAGTCGATCGGCGTCTTGTTGGCCCGGGCGGCGGCCAGCGTCACCAGCGGCGTGGCCTTCTTGCTGGCATGCAGCGCGCGCACCTTGTCGTAGTCGGTGTTCAGGTCGGCGATGAACTTCGCCGCGCGCTCGTCGCTCAGCAGGTCACTGCACACGCCCACACTGCGGCTGGCGTCAGGCACGTAGACCACCGGGCCTTCATAGTGGGGCGCGATCTTCACGGCGGTGTGCACCCGGCTGCAGGTGGCGCCGCCGATCAGCAGCGGGATCTTCCTCATGCGGAACCAGTCGTCGCGCTGCATCTCGGCGGCCACGTGCTGCATCTCTTCCAGGCTGGGCGTGATCAGGCCGCTCAGGCCGATGATGTCGGCGCCTTCGACGCGCGCCTTGGCCAGGATGTCCTGGCAGGGCACCATCACGCCCATGTTCACGACCTCGAAGTTGTTGCACTGCAAGACCACGGTGACGATGTTCTTGCCGATGTCGTGCACGTCGCCCTTCACCGTGGCGATGACGATCTTGCCCTTGGCCTTGACATCGCCGCCGGCGTCCTGCAGCAGTTTCTTCTCGGCCTCGATGTAGGGCAGCAGATGGGCCACCGCCTGCTTCATCACGCGGGCGCTCTTCACCACCTGCGGCAGGAACATCTTGCCCTGGCCGAACAGATCACCCACCACGTTCATGCCGGCCATCAGCGGGCCTTCGATCACATGCAGCGGCCGGCCACCGGTGGCGCTGATGCGCTGCCAGCAGGCCTCGGTGTCGTCGGTGATGAAGTCGGTGATGCCGTGCACCAGCGCGTGGCTGAGGCGCTCGTCCACGCCCTGGTTGCGCCAGGCCAGGCGCAAGGTGTCGTCCTTGGCCGCGCCCTTCACGTTTTCGGCCACCTCCAGCAGGCGCTCGGTCGGATTGAGCGGCGGCTCGCCCGGCTTGTAGACGGGCGTCCTGTTGAGCACCACGTCTTCCACCCGCTCGCGCAGGTCGGCGTCGAGGTCGTCGAAGACGCCCACCATGCCGGCATTGACGATGCCCATGTCCATGCCCGCCTGGATGGCGTGGTAGAGAAAAACGGTGTGGATGGCCTCGCGCACCGGCTCGTTGCCGCGGAAGCTGAAGCTCACGTTGCTGACGCCGCCGCTCACCTTGGCACCCGGCAGGTTGGCCTTGATCCAGCGCGTGGCGTTGATGAAGTCGACCGCGTAGTTGGCGTGCTCTTCGATGCCGGTGGCAATGGCGAAGATGTTGGGGTCGAAGATGATGTCCTCGGGCGGCAGGCCGATCTCGTCGACCAGCAGCCGGTAGGCGCGTTCGCAGATCTCGATCTTGCGGGCATAGGTGTCGGCCTGGCCCTGTTCGTCGAAGGCCATCACCACGGTGGCCGCGCCATAGCGCCGCAGCAGCGTGGCCTGGCGGCGGAACTCGGCCTCGCCTTCCTTCAGCGAGATGCTGTTGACGATGCCCTTGCCCTGCAGGCACTTGAGACCGGTCTCGATCACGCTCCACTTCGAGCTGTCGACCATGATCGGCACCCGCGAGATCTCGGGCTCGCTGGCGATCAGCTTGAGAAAGCGCTCCATCGCCGCCTGGCTGTCGAGCATGGCCTCGTCCATGTTGACGTCGATGATCTGCGCGCCGTTCTGCACCTGCTGGCGGGCCACGCTGAGCGCGTCTTCGTAGCGCCCCTCCAGGACCATGCGCGCGAAGGCCTTGCTGCCGGTGACGTTGGTGCGCTCGCCGATGTTGACGAACAGGCTGCCGGTGCCGATGGCCACCGGCTCCAGGCCGGCCAGGCGCATCGGGGGAACGGACGGTTTTGCAGTGGACATGGCGTGGGCGGGTTGTCTGTCAGCCCCCACAGGGCGCCCGGCTCACCCGGGGCGCCCTGTGCAGGCGGTGGGTGAGCGCCGTTGCCAGGCGCGGCGGCTGGCCGCACCGTCCCGAGCCTGGCGGCGGGCTGCTGGCAGCCGGCCGTCGCAACGCTCCTCGGGAAAGCCCGCATTCTAGAGGCGGGCACGCTAGACTTTGCGGCATGAACCTGATCGCGTCGGAGGCCACCGTGGGATATGCACTGCAACAGCAGCCGATGACGGCCGCCGAGTTTCTGGCGTGGGATGCCGGCCAGACAACCCGGCACGAGTTCGTGCGCGGTGAGGTGTTTGCGATGGCGGGGGGTGAAGACCGCAACTACACCGTCGCGCTGAACCTTGCAATTGCCCTGCGCCAGCACCTGCGCGGCACGCCTTGCCGTGCGTACGGCAGCGACGTGAAGCTGCGGGTGAAAGCCGCCGATTGCTTCTTCTACCCCGACCTGATGGTCACCTGCAGCGCCGCCGACATGGCCGACCGCCTGGTCAAGCGTGAACCGGTGCTGGTGGTGGAGGTGCTGTCACCGAGCACCGCCGCGTTCGACCGCGGCGACAAGTTTGCTGCCTACCGCCAGCTTCCCAGCCTGCGTGAAGTGCTGCTGGTGGATGTGCAGGGCCAGCGTTGCGATCTGTTCCGCAAGGGCGACACAGACGGCTTGTGGGTGCTGCATCCCAGCGCAGCCGATGACCCCTTGCATCTGGCCAGCGTGGAGCTGCAGATCCCGGCGGCCGTGCTGTGGGCTGACCTGGAGCCGCCCGCCGAAAGCGCTGCTGCGCCCGTCTGATCAGGCGGCCAGCAAGCTGCTGAACAGCGGATCGACCTTGCTGCGCGGCCGGTACTGGCCCACCCGCCGCGCGATCTCGGCAATGTGTTCGGGCGTGGTGCCGCAGCAGCCGCCGACGATGTTGACGAAGCCCGCCTGGGCGAATTCGGCCAGCATGCGGCCCGTCACTTCCGGCGTTTCGTCGAAACCGGTCTCGCTCATCGGGTTGGGCAGGCCGGCGTTGGGGTAGCAGCTGATGAAGGTGTCGCCGGCCACCTTGGCCAGCTCTTCGATGTAGGGCCGCATCACCGCCGCGCCCAGCGCGCAGTTCAGGCCCACCGCCAGCGGCCGGGCGTGGCGCACGCTGTGCCAGAAGGCCGGCACCGTCTGGCCGCTCAGGATGCGGCCGGAGGCATCGGTCACCGTGCCGCTGATGATCACCGGCAGGCGCTCGCCGGTCTGTTCCATCAGCTCGTCCAACGCGAAGATCGCCGCCTTGGCGTTCAGCGTGTCGAAGATGGTCTCCACCAGGAACAGGTCGCAACCGCCGTCCAGCAGGCCGCTGGCCTGCTCGAAATAGGCCGCGCGCAGTTCGTCGAAGCTGGTGTTGCGCGCGCCGGGGTCGTTCACGTCGGGGCTGATGCTGGCGGTGCGCGGCGTCGGGCCCAGGGCACCGGCCACCCAGCGCGGGTGCTCCGGGGTGCTGAATGCATCGCAGGCGGCGCGCGCCAGCCGGGCGGCTTCGACATTCAGCTCGCGGGCAATGTGGCCCAGGCCGTAATCCTCTTGCGCGATGCTGGTGGCGCCGAAGGTGTTGGTCTCGATCAGGTCGGCGCCGGCGGCCAGGTACTGCTCATGGATCTCGCGGATCACGTCGGGCCGGGTCAGCTGCAGCAGGTCGTTGTTGCCCTTCAGGTCTTTGCCGTGGTCGGCAAAGCGGGTGCCGCGGAAATCGGCCTCGCCGAGCTTGTAGCGCTGGATCATCGTGCCCATCGCTCCGTCGATGATGGCGATGCGCTGCGCAAGCAGAGCCGGCAGGCCGGCGGCGCGGGTGTAGGGATGGCGTGACATCACCGGATTGTAGAAGCGCGGCGGCCCGCAAGGGGCCCGCAAGTGCGCATCACGCCTCGGCCGGGATGGTGTCGAGAAACAGCGATTCGCGGAAATTCACCGCCTGCGGCGGCGGGCGCTCGTCGGCCAGCTGGGCCCACACCGCCAGCTGGGCGGCGGCCATCGGCTTGGCGAACAGGAAGCCCTGCAGTTCGTCGCACTGCAGCTGCACCAGCACGTCGCGTTGAAGCGCGGTCTCCACACCCTCGGCCACCACCCGCAAGCCCAGCGCATGGGCCAGCTTCACCACCGCGTCGATGATGGCGCGGGCGTCGTCGCTGGTGCCCAGGTCCTGGACGAAGGACGCATCGATCTTCAGCTCGGCCACCGGCAGGCGGCGCAGGTAGCTCAGGCTGGCCTGGCCGACGCCGAAGTCGTCGATCGACACATGCAGGCCGGCGCGGCGCAGCCGCTCGAAGCTGCGCTGGGTGACCTGGGTGTCTTCCATCGCCACCGATTCGGTGATCTCGCAGGTGAAGCGGCCGGGCTGCAGCTGGTGGCGCGCCAGCGCTGCCTCCAGCCGGTCGACCAGGTCGTCCTGCCGCATCTGGTAGGCCGAGACGTTGATCGCCACCCGCATGCGCAGGCCCAGCGCGCGCCAGGCCGCAGCCTGCCGGGTGGCGTCGTCGATCACCCAGTTGCCGATGGCGCCGATCAGCCCGTGGCGCTCGGCCAGCGGGATGAACAGCGCCGGGCTGACCATGCCGCGGCGCGGGTGGTGCCAGCGCAGCAATGCCTCGGCCGCTGTGATCTGCAGGTTGCGCGCGTCGACCTTGGGTTGGTAGTACAGCTCCAGCTGGCCGCGCACCACCGCCTGGCGCAGGTCGGCCAGCAATTCGGCCTGTTCGCGCAGGTCGACCGCCGTCTTGGGGTCGAACACGGTGTAGTCGCCGCCACCGGCCTGCTGGACCTGGCGCATCGCCATCGCCGCATGGCCCACCAGGCGCGGCCGCGCCCCATGGGTGGGGTAGGCCGCCAGGCCGACGCTGCAGCTCATGGTCGCGTCGCTGCGGCCGGGCACCGGGTAGGGCTGCGCCATGGCCCGGCACAGCGCGCCAGCCAGGTCACAGGCGCTGGGCAGGTCGGCATGCAGCAGCACCAGGAATTCCACGCCGCCCATGCGGGCCAGACTGGTGTCGGGGCCGGCCAGCTGGCGCAGGCGGCGCGCCGCCTCGGCGATCAGCAGGTCGGCCTGCAGGTGTCCGTAACCGTCGTTGACCGCCTGCAGGTTGTCCAGTTTGATCATCAGCAGGCACAAGGTGCCGGATTCGCGATCGCAGCGCGCCACAGCACCGTCCAAGGCCTGCGCCACCCGGTCACCCGCCAGCAGCCCGCGCACCGACGAGGCCCCGGTGAGCGAGCCGCGCAGCCGCGCCAGGCTGCGCAGCAACAGGCCGCGATGCCACAGCAAGGCCGCCAGCGCCAGCGCCAGGCCAATCACCAGGGCCAATATGGCGGGCATGGCCCAGCCAGGCAAGCTGTCGGGGGATGGCCAGAGTCGCATGCAGTGATCTCGGCCAAACGCGGCCGAGCTTGAGCGGCGCGGCCGCCGCCCTGCGCTGACAACTTCTCAGTGCAGCACGACAGGCTGCTGCGCCAGCGCGGTGTAGCCGGCGATGTAGTCGTCGATCAGCGCATGCAGCGCATCGGTGTCGCCGGCCGGCTGGCTGGCCACCAGGGCCTGCACCCCTTGCTTGAAGTGCTCGGCGAGCGCGCCTTCGATGAAGATCTCCTTGCGCGCCAGCTTGTCGACGATCTCGAAGCCGCCGCGTTGCGGGCGGACGGGCGCGCTGCCCTCGATGCCCTCGCTGTCCGGGCGGCCGGTGAGGTCGAAGGACACGACCACGAAACTGTCTGAGTTGTAGAGCGTCTGCATCGCGGTTTCTCCTGCATTGGCAACTGGGGACGGCGGCGGCGCATTCAAGGTGACGCCGTCATGCCGATGGGTTCATGGCGGCGCAAGGCGCAGCAGCTCGACCACGTCGCCCGAGCGCGGCACCATGAAGCGCAGGCGCAGCGGCCATGGGCCAGCCGGGCCGGCAGCCTCTGCCGGCAGCCACACGTCCACGCGCAGACCCTCGGGGCGTGGCGGCTCGCGTTGCCAGTGCTGCAGGATGGCATCGCCCCAGGGCGTGGTGGCGGCCTCGTCGGGCTGGCGCTGCAGCTGCCACAGGCCGGCGTGGCCGCGCGCGTCGGTGACGAACAGCTGCAGCGCCGGCGGCACGGCGTCGCCGCTGGCAGCGAGTATGGCCACCAGCTGCACCAGCCAGCTCAGCCGGTCCTGCGCGCCGGGCCAGGCCGGGTGCTGCTGCGGCGGGCCGGAGTAGCCGATGCGGCCGATGTCGCGCCGGAAGTTCGCCGCCTGGGCCCGGCCGCCGCGGCGGCGGTCGACATAGCGCTCCGGCGCCAGGCCATCGCCATCGAGCAGGCCGTCGCTGGCCTGGGCCAGCAGCGGCGTGCCGGCCGGGCCCTGGCCATCGAGCGTGAGACGGTAGCGCTGGCCGTCGTGTTGCCAGACCAGCAGCGCCTCGCCGGCCTGGCCGTTCAGGCGCAGCGCGTAACGCAGCTGCGCTGGCGGCGGCACGCGGGTGGCATAGCGCGGTGGCGGTTCGCCGGCCGGGCCGGCGTCGGTGGCGGTGTCGGTGTCGGTGTCGGTGTGGGCAGCCGCGTCGGCGACGGCGTCGACCGGCGCCGGGCCGGGCGCCGGAGCATCCAGTGGCGGGGCAGTCGACGGCACTGCTGGCGCTGGGGCCACCTCGATCGGCGGCGCGGCCGGTGTCGTGGCCACAGCGGGCAGCCGCCGGGCTGCGACAGGCGTTGCCGCAGCAGGCGGCAGGGCGCCGTCGTCGGGCGGTGCCTGCACCCGCTGCGCTTGCGCGGCCGCCGGCACGGGCGCCGCCTGCAGGCTGCGCAATTGCACCAGCCCCGGCCGCACCGGCCCGGCGGGCGGCACGGACGGCGCCATCACGCCCGCCAGGCCCGCCAGGCCCGCCAGACCCACCAGACCCAACAGACCCATCAGCCAGGCATGCCAGCCCAGCACGGCCGCAGCCAGCAGCGCGGCCGGCAACCAGCGGCCGGCACGCCGCCGCAACGCCGGGGCGGCGATCGACAAGCCGGCAGGGGCGCGGTGCGTGGCCATCGGACAATGCTGCCACCGCTGCCGCCTGCGGCGCGCCCTGCGATCCCCCACCCCGATGAAACTCGCCACCTACAGTGACGGCTCACGCGACGGCCAGCTGGTCGTCGTCTCCCGCGACCTGCGCGTGGCGCACTTCGCCACCGGCATCGCCACCCGGCTGCAGCAGGTGCTGGACGACTGGAACTTCCTGTCGCCGCAGCTGCAGGACCTGTCGGTCACCCTCCACCAGGGCAAGGCGCGACATGCCTTCCCGTTCGAGCCGCGCCAGTGCATGGCGCCGCTGCCACGCGCCTACCAGCGGGCAGACGCCTCGGCCTACCTGCCGCACCTGGAACGGCTGCGCCGCGCGCACGGCGCCACGATGCCGGCATCGGCCACCGCCGGGCCGCTGATCCGCCAGGGCGGCAGCGACGACTTTCTCGGCCCCTGCCAGGACGCCTGGTTCGGCAGCGCGGACTGGGGCATCGACTTCGGGGCCGCACTGGCGGTCATCACCGGCGACGTGGCGATGGGCGCCGACGCCGCGCAGGGCCTGGACGGCGTGCGCCTGCTGATGCTGGCCAACGACTGGAGCCTGCGCGAACTGGTGACCGCCGAACAGGCCTTGGGTGTCGGTTGCGTGCAGAGCAAGCCGGCTGCGGCCTTCGGCCCGGTGGCCGTGACGCCTGATGAACTGGGCGCCGCCTGGCAGGGCGGGCGGGTGCATCTGACGCTGCAGTCGGCCGTCAACGGCAGGACGGTGGGCCTGAACGAGGCCGGGCCGGAGATGCACTTCCATTTCGGCGCGCTGATCGCCCACCTGACCAGGACCCGCAACCTGCGCGCGGGCGCCATCATCGGCTCGGGCACGGTCAGCAACCAGGACACCGGCAAGGGCTTCGGCTGCATTGCCGAACGCCGAGCGGTGGCGCAAGTGGAGGCGGCCGAGCCGGGCGCCCCGGCCACGCCCTGGCTGGCCATCGGCGACACCGTGCGGCTGGAGATGCTGGGCCGCGACGGGCTGAGCGTGTTCGGCGCCATCGCGCAGCGGGTGGCAGGGCCGCAGGCAGACACACCGCCCGAAGCGACAACTGGCCCTGCCTGACGCCGCCTGCCTGACGCCGCCTGCCTGACGCCGCCTGCCTAGCGCCGCCGCGCCCCAGGGCCGCGCCCGCCGGTGCGTGCCTGCCACAGCGGCCGGCGCGCGCGCAGCTGGTTGGCGATGCTGTCATTGAGCCTCTCACGCTGGGCCTGCACTTCGTCGACGAAGCCGAACACGCCAGGAAAGCGCTGGTCCAGCCAAAGCCACAGGGTGCAGGCGCGCAGGGTCTGCTCCATGCGGTCGAGCCGGCTGTGCTCGCTGACATCGTGCAGAAAGCCGGGCTCGCCAGCCTGGCCGTCCCAGGCATGGCGCTCGGTCCAGCCGAGGAACTGCTGCATCAATTGATCGGTGCGGGTGTCCACCGGCGCCTGGGCGTACAGGAAGCGCTCGCGCAGGCTCAACGGCGCGGCGCGCTCATCAAGGTGCGCGGCGATCTCCAGCATCTGCGCCAGCTCGGCCACCGCGAAGTGGGCGTTGTCCAGCGTCAGCTGTTCGA
The DNA here is from genome assembly GCA_038246615.1 of Burkholderiales bacterium. Classification (GTDB taxonomy): domain Bacteria; phylum Pseudomonadota; class Gammaproteobacteria; order Burkholderiales; family Burkholderiaceae_C; genus Pseudaquabacterium. The sequence continues at coordinate 3,260 of JBBRVT010000012.1, read as the reverse complement.
CGAACACACCGAGCACCTCGCGCAGCTTGCGCTTGCCCAGGGTGCTGGAGATGGTCTCCACATGCCACCAGTTGGGGGCCACCGGCGCCTTGAAGTGCCGTGGCGCCCGCGGCTGCAGCGCCAGCAGGTCGCGCAGCATGCGCGCCGCACCCGGCTCGGCCTCGGCCAGCACACCGGCAAAGCCTTCTTCGTGGATGCCGTAACGCCCGGCGCGGCCGGCGATCTGGTGCACCTCGCTCTCGTCGAGTGTGCGGTCGCCCACGCCGTCGAACTTGGTCAGGGTGGAAAACAGCACCCGGCGGATCGGCAGGTTCAGGCCCATGCCGATGGCGTCGGTCGCCACCAGCACCTCGGTCTGGCCGCTGGCGAAACGCTCGGCTTCGCGGCGGCGCACCTCGGGCGGCAAGGCGCCGTAGATCACGCTGACGGTCTTGCCGTTGTCGGCAACCTGGTCGCGCAGCATCAGCACGTCCTTGCGGCTGAACGCCACCACCGCGTCGCCCAGCTTCAGACTGGCGATCGGCACGGCAGCGGGCAGCAGCTGCACCTGCTGCATGCGCTCGAAGTGGCGCACGGTGCAGCGCTCGCCGCACAGGCCCAGCAGGTTCTCGATGGCGGGCACGGCATAGGCCGAGCAGATGATCAACAGCTCCTGGGCCGGGGCGCCGACGATGGCCTGGGTCCAGGCCCAGCCGCGGGAGGAGTCGAAGAGCATCTGCGCCTCGTCGATCACCGCCACGTCGATCATGTCGCCGGTGCCCATCATCTCGATGGTGCTGCTGACCACGCGCGCGCCCTCCACCGGCGCGCTCTCCTCACCGGTGCGCAGGCTGCAAGGCACGCCGCGGGCCATCAGCCGGTCGCGCCCCTCCAGCGCCAGCAGGCGCAGCGGCGCCAGGTACACGCCGCGCTCGCAGGTGGCCAGGCGCTCGAAGGCCTGGTGCGTCTTGCCGCTGTTGGGCGGGCCGACGAACAAGGTCACCTTGCGCTCGGCACGGCGCGCGGTCTTGAAGCTGTCGGGGTAGCCCTGGAAGGCCAGCTCGCTGCTCAGGTCGTCCAGCGTGTCGAGCTCATTGACGCGGTTGGCCCAGCGGTCGAGCGCGCGGGTGCAGGCCGCGCGCAGGCCGTCCAGCGGCTGCGGCGTGCTGCACTCGGCCTGCAGGCCGGGCAGCAGGCTGTCGATGCGGCCGGGGTTGATGTCGCCGGCCTGCACCACCAGTGCGTCCAGCGCGGCCAGCAGCGCGACGGCGTGAAGGTAGTCGGGCACATCGCGCAGGGCCAGCAGCAGTGCGGCCTTGTCGCCGTCACGGTAGAAGCGCCAGACCGGCGCGGCGTCCAGCGGCGTCAGGAAGACCACCGGCACACGCCAGCCCTGTTCGGCCAGGTGCAGCTGCTGGGTGGCCTGGCGCTCCCAGCTGTCGGGCCCGGCGCGGCTGATGCCCAGCGCCTCCAGCACGCCGCTGCGCTCGGCCATCAGCGCACGCAGCTTGGGGCCGGTGCCCAGCGCGTCCAGATGCTGCAGCGCCAGCCCGATCAGGCTGGGCGCCAGCCAGCGGCTGGGGCGCTGGCCGGGCACGCCCTTCTGCAGCAGCAGCAGGCCCAGCGCGTCCATGCGCGCGTCGGCATCTGGGGCATGCTCGGCCACCAGGTCGACGGGCATGTCGTGCGCCGACACCACCTGCGGCAGCTGGTAGGCGGCGTTGCGGATACGCAGCAGCGCCTCTGGCGCCGTACCGGACGGCAGGCGCGCCAGGTGGCGCGGATTGGGCAGCGGATGGGGCGCAGGCCGTAGTGCGGGGGCCGGGGCAGCGGGGGCGCCGGCGGGCGCGGTGTTGGGGGCGTCGGTGTCGGGCATGGCAGCCCGGTCACTGTACCCCGCCACCGCAGGGTGCGCCCGGGTCGCCTGGGCGACCTGACGGCAGCGGCCACCCTCGCAGAATCCTGCGCCACCCGTCACCGCTTCCGAGCAGAGCCACCGCATGTCCCATCCCACCGACACCCTGGCCCTGGTCTGCGAGCACCTGGCCGACAACCTGGCCAGCCTGCAACTGCGGCGCTGGCCACTGCCCGCGCTGGGCCCGGCCGACGTGCGCGTGGGCATGGCTGCGGTGGCGTTGAACTTTCCCGACCTGTTGATGACGCGCGGGCTCTACCAGTTCAAGCCGCCGCTGCCCTACATCCCGGGCATGGAAGGCAGCGGCGTGGTGCTGGAGGCCGGCCCCGAAAGCGGCTGGCAGCCGGGCGACCGGGTGGGCCTGGGCGGCAAGCACGGCCTGCTGGCCGAGCAGGTGGTGGTGCACGGCGCCCGTCTGCGCGCCCTGCCGGCTGGCCTGGGCATGGACGAGGCCGCTGCTGTGGCGGTGACCGGGCTGACCGCCTGGGTGGCGCTGGCGCGCATCGGCCGGCTGCAGCGCGGCGAGACCCTGCTGGTACACGGTGCGCGCGGCGGCGTCGGCCAGGCCTGCGTGCAGATCGGCCTGCACCTGGGCGCACGGGTGATCGCCACCGCCACCCAGCCCGAACGGCTGGCCGACCTGGCCGCCCGGGGCGTGCAGGTGCTGCCGTCCACCGGCTTCCGCAGCCCGGTGTTGGCGGCCACCGACGGCCGCGGCGCCGACGTGGTGGCCGACCCGGTGGGCGGCGACGTATTCGACGAAAGCGGCCGCTGCACTGCCTTTGGCGGCCGGCTGCTGGTGCTGGGTTTTGCCAGCGGGCGCATCGCCACGATCGACAGCAACCGCCCGCTGATCAAGGGCTTCAGCGTGGTGGGCGTGCGCGCCGGCGAATACGGCCGCCACTTCCCGGCCCACCATGCCGAGCACCTGGCTGCGGTACACCGCCTGGCCGAAGCCGGCGTGCTACGCCCGGCCATCGGCGCCCGGTTTCCGTTGTCCGACGCCAAGGCCGCACTGGCAGCGATGGCGCGACGCGAGGTGACGGGCAAGATCGTGGTGATGATCGGCGGCTGACCTCGAGGCCGGCATCGGGCTCGTTGCTGTCGTTCAGCTTGTGGCCTGAAAGCCGGCATTCGAGCGTCTGAGCGATCGCGCCGGGTCGAGCGGGCCTGTTCTGCTCCATGTCCCCCGCCGTCCTCGGCCTCGCCCCGAACTGTGAATGTCGGCTGTTCAACGACGGCAACGACAGCAACGAGCCCCTACCCGCCTCACCCCTCCAGCGCCGCGGCCTCCGCCTTCAGCCGGCCGATCGTCTCGCTCACGCTGGCCAGCCAGTTGTGCAGCGGGGTGATCGCCAGGCGCGGC